>CANRNK010000112.1 GCA_947631985.1 uncultured Lachnospiraceae bacterium
CTTTGCAGTAAGGCAATATGCTAAGTTCAAATTAAGTGCCGGTGTTGTAAGTTATAAGAGACTTTTTAGTGTACTAAAAGCTAAAAGGTCTCTTATAGTTTACAACTAAAACCTATCAGAAGGGAAAGGAGAGACAACATAATATGAATTATATAGGAATTACTGCATTGTATGAGAGATTAAGCCATGATGATGAATTGCAGGGGGAGTCAAACAGTATCACGAACCAGAAGAAAATTCTAGAGAATTATGCCAGAGAACGTGGATTAAGCAATTTTATGCATTTCACAGATGATGGAATATCGGGAACACGTTTTGATCGCCCAGGCTTTATAAAACTAATGAATTCAGTCAAAGATGGAGTAATCAGCACAATCATAATAAAAGATATGAGCCGTCTTGGTCGAGATTATCTTATGGTTGGACAGATACAAGAAATGTTACGGCAGAAAGGTGTCAGACTGATTGCTATCAATGATAACCATGATAGTAAAAATGGGGATGACGATTTTCTACCATTCAGAAATATTATGAATGAATGGTATGCAAAAGACACTAGCAAAAAGATACGTTCTACATTTCAAGCCAAGGGAAAGTCTGGAAAACACGTTGCTAGTTCCACACCGTATGGATATTTAAAGTCTGAAATAGACAAAAATCAATGGGTTGTGGATGAAGAAGCAGCGGAAGTGGTTAGGCAGATTTTTCAATGGACGATAGATGGTTTTGGACCATATCAAATATCGCAGTTATTGAAAGAACAGAAAGTGGAAATACCTGCCGTCCACATGGCAAGGTCCGGTCAGGGATTGAACCGAAACAAGACATTCAAAGATCCTTATAATTGGGGTTCATCCACAGTTGTCAGCATATTGAAAAAGAGAGAATACCTTGGTCATACTGTAAATTTTAAGACTAAAAAACATTTTAAAGACAAAAAGAGTCATTATGTTTCAGAAGATGAATGGTTAATCTTTGAAGATACGCAGGAAGCAATTATCAATCAGGAGACTTATGACAATGTGCAGAGGATTAGAGGAAATGTTAGAAGATATCCAGACGGATGGGGCGAAACACATCCGTTAACAGGTTTAATGTACTGTGCAGATTGTGGTGCGAAGATGTATGTTCATAGAACTTACAATGGAAAGAGGATGCCACAATATACTTGTTCTGCTTATACCAAAGTTCCTGTTGGTATGCTTTGTTCTACGCAACATCGTATCAGTGAAGAAGTTGTAATGGAACTGATTGCAGATATGCTTAGAGAAATCTTTAGGTTTGCAAAATATGATAAAACAGAATTTATAAGAACAATACAGAAAGCACAGGCAACAACAGAAACTGAGGAAATCAAGAGAAATAAGAGCCGACTCGTAGTAGCAAAAAGCCGAAGTGATGAATTGGAAAAATTGATTTGCAGAATTTATGAGGACAATATTCTGGGAAAATTACCAGATACACGATATGCAGTTTTGGACAAGCAGTATTCAAGTGAGATGAAAGCCTTAACCGATGAAATACAACAGTTGACGAAGAGCATCGTGAGTTTTGAGGCAGGAAAGCATGATACTGAAAAGTTCATAGCACTTATCGAAAAATATGAGAATTTCCGAGAAGTGACCACCACTATGCTGAATGAGTTTGTCGAAAAAGTGCTTGTTCATGAGAGAGACCGAAAAGGAAGTAGCCAGACAACGCAGGAAATCGAAATATACTTCAATTTTGTTGGCAGATATATACCACCTACTCTGGAAGTGGAAGTATCAGAGGAAGAATTGGAAAAGCAGAGAGAAATCGAGCGAATTAAGAATAAACGCCATGAAGAGTACCTTAAACGCAAGGCTAGTGGTTGGCAAAGGAAGTATGAAGAACGAATAAAGAGTGATAAACGTAAAAAAATGGAAGCTATGAAGGAGAAAATTAGGGATGAGGATATCACAAATGGTACATTTATTCCGATGATAACAATTTCTTTGCCAGAACCTAAGAAAGGGATGCGTGCATGACATTGAAATATAGACATGAGTAAAATTATTTTTGAAAAAAGTGAAAAAAGTCATTCCGTTGCAGATGCAGATGGAACGGCTTTTTTACGGTAATAAGCATATTTTAGATTTGAAATACTCAATTCCAAATTGAAAAAACATCTGCTCTATGCTAAAATTGAAAAGGTATTTGATAGAGAACAGAGGTAGCCTATGACAGTAAATTATAATAAACTTTGGAAACTGCTGATTGATATGGGAATGATGAAAAAAGACTTGAGAGAGAAGACCGGTCTTACTACCAATGCAATCGCAAAGTTGGGAAAAAATGAACACGTTTCAACAGAAGTATTATGTAAAATCTGTGAAATCTTAGGATGTGAATTTGATGATATTATTGACTTCATGTAGATCCATTAGTGGAAATAAGGTGTTTGCTATACTTTACAAAATTGAAGAGGGGTAAAAGATGTTTAACACAATTGAACTTTTTGCTGGAGCAGGTGGTCTTGCGTTAGGACTTGAAAAGGCAGGTTTTAATGCGATTGGATTGGTCGAATTTAATAGAGATGCTTGTGATACATTGGAAAAGAATCGTCCGAATTGGAATGTAATATGTGACGATATTGCAAATATTTCATCTATGAATTTGGAAGAGTATTTTAAAATTAAAAAGGGTGACCTAGATTTATTATCTGGTGGTGCACCATGTCAGGCTTTTTCTTACGCAGGAAAACGTCTTGGTTTGGAAGACGCCAGAGGAACTTTATTTTACCATTATGCAGTTTTTTTGGAAAAATTGCAGCCTAAAATGTTTTTATTTGAAAATGTTAGAGGGTTATTAACACATGATAAAGGGAAAACATACAACACTATTTTAGATATTTTTGAAAAAGCAGGATACGACATACAAAAAAAGGTCTTGAATGCATGGGATTATGGTGTTGCACAGAAAAGAGAAAGATTAATTACAGTTGGAATTCGTAAAGATTTAAAAGATAAAATAAAATTTGAATTTCCACTGCCACATGAGTATAAACCTGTACTAAGAGATGTTCTTATGGATGTTCCAAAAAGTACAGGAGTTCCTTATGGAGAAAAAAAGAGAACGTTATTTGAATTAGTTCCGGCAGGTGGATA
Organism: uncultured Lachnospiraceae bacterium; assembly: GCA_947631985.1. Classification (GTDB taxonomy): domain Bacteria; phylum Bacillota; class Clostridia; order Lachnospirales; family Lachnospiraceae; genus SZUA-378. The sequence goes on from CANRNK010000112.1 coordinate 3,129, forward strand.
TTGGAGAGATATTGAGCCTACACTTGCAAAAGAATATATGAAGAGCTGTTGGGATATGGAAGGAGGAAGAACCGGAATTCTTCGCAAATTGAGTTTGGATGAACCATCACTTACAGTTCTGACATCACCATCACAAAAGCAAACAGAGAGGTGTCATCCATTAGAAGCCAGACCATTTACAGTTCGCGAAAATGCACGTTGCCAGAGTTTCCCTGATGAATGGGAATTTTGTGGTAATGTAATGTCACAATATAAGCAGGTTGGTAACGCAGTACCTGTCGGTCTAGCTTTTGAAATTGCAAATAGAATTAAGAACTCATTGGAGGAAGAAGCATGACAAAGTGGTCTTTATCGTTCATATCCGAACAACAATTGATTGAGCATGTAAAAGCAACAATTGAAAAGTATGGAGAAAAATTAGAGTCATTTGATATCATTCGTTTTAATAAGAATTTGGTGGATCCAATTAAAATGATTTTTGATAAAACTGTATATCAATCAAGTTGGGAAGAAATTGTTAGTAACGAGATTTTCAGACAGAGAGATAAAGCGAATAATAATGATATTGGTTATTTCCATCAGAGAATTTTTCAATATATGGAAAAGTGCCATGTTCCATACAATGGAAAAGAAGGCGGATGGGATGTAATCTATGCGAATGAAGAAGGCATATCATTACCAGATGGAGATGTTGTTCATACTATTTATGTAGAAATGAAGAATAAACATAACACTATGAATTCCTCGGGAGCGGGAAAAACATATATAAAAATGCAAAATCAGTTATTAAAAAATGATGATTGTGCCTGCTTTTTAGTTGAAGCAATTGCAAAGCGGTCACAGAATATAAAATGGGAAACTACAGTAGACGGAAATAGGGTTTCGCATAGAAGAATTCGTAGAGTTAGTTTGGATCAATTCTATACATTGGTAACAGGACAGGAAGATGCTTTTTATCAAACTTGTATGATATTGCCAGAGTTAATACAGAAAGTTGTTGCTGAAGGAAAAGATGTAAGCGTTCCACATGATACAGTTTTGGAAGAATTAAGAAATATTGCATTTAAGATTGGAAAAGCGGAGAATGATTTGTCAATTCCTATGGCTGTATATATGTTAGGATTTAGCACATATAACGGCTTCAATAATTTTCTGGATAACGGAAATGAAAAGCAGGATGAAGCTATGATAAAACGCATTTATGAATATGCAAAACGATTAGATTAATATTATACTTCGGTTTGAAAGTCGATGTACAAAGTAGCAGATTGCGAAAAGTATATCGGCTTTTTTATTTCTTAAATATGTGAAGTATTGGAGAAAATGCGAAGAAAAAAATCAAAGCCAATAGATAGATGGTGAAGATTTTTGTTTCGTAGTAAAGTTCAGAGGTGCAACCTTTGACGGAGTTGAGAGGCAGAGCCTCCAACAGGTTAAGGGCGGTAGCCATTACCCAGTTAATGATGCTTGCGTCATTAAATACTGGGTATTACCTGACGCAAAAAAGCAGGTTGGCAGTAAAATGCAACCGCTTCGCTTAGAAGAAAAAAGCAGAAAGAGAGGAAATGTGAAATGAAACTAACAAGACATAATGGCAGAGCTGGAAAGCATGGAGCTTATAATCCAAAGCATAATGACAGAGATTTTGAACTCGGAAACAGTGAGCATATTGATGAAGAACGAGCCAGACAAAACATCTATTGGGATTGCTATCAAGGATTCAGAACTCAAGATTTTCTTGGAGAAGATGGAAAGCCGAAATTAAGTTTCGAAAAGATTGAGCAGATTTATTACAGAGAAAATTATGGAGATTATGTTGATGCACAGAATGAAAGAAATGAGCAGAATAGACACACCGAAAGAAACCGAACTGTTGAGGATGTATTGAAAAATACTAAGACTTGCCCAGAAGAAACAGTCTATCAGATTGGCAATATCGATGCATCGGTCACAGGTGAAACATTGTGTAAAGTATCGGTAGAATTGATGCAACAGATTGAAGAAAAATTTGGAGAACAGGTTCATATTATTGATTGGGCATTACACTTGGATGAGGCTACTCCTCACATTCACGAACGGCACGTTTTTGATTGTGATAATTCTTACGGAGAGAAATGTCCGCAACAGGAAAAAGCTTTGGAAATGTTAGGATTTCAATTACCAGATCCAGACAAAAAGAAAGGTAGAAACAATAATCGGAAAATGAGTTTTGATGCAGAATGTAGAAAAATGTTTTTTGAGATTTGTGATAAATATGGTTTGCAGTTAGACAAAAATCCAGAGTATGGTGGCAGAGATTATTTAGAAAAACAAGATTTTATTATTGAGAACCAGAAACGAAAAATGGAAACACAAGAACAAGCATTAGAACAGATATCTATGAAGTTAGAGGATGCAGAAGCTCTTGTAGATGAAATTGCAGAGAATGCTTATCAGAAAGCCTGTGAGGTTGTTACAGAGGTAGTATCAGAGGAAACTAGGAAAAAGGACATTGAGGCAGTTTCTGAGTACAGGGATTGGTACAACAAGCCAGAGAGAAAGGTCACACCAGACCAAAGAAAATTAGCAAATAAAATATTAGATCATGTGGAAACAAAGCTAAATGGTCTTGCAAAGAAAATTCTCAAAAAGGTGCAGGAAGCATTGCAAAGTCCAGCGGTCAAGGAACAGAGCCAAAACGAAATCAAGGAACACGCAAAGAGATCACTTAGAGAGCATATAAAACTGATGAAACAGAAGTCAGTAGAACAGGACAAGGATAGAAAACTTACAGATTTACCAAAGAATAAACAACAGAATATTGGAATTGAGTAGACGTTTAACTTTTAGAAATTGGATAAAAGTGAATGTCTTTTTTTATGCCAGAAAGTAGGGAATATGAGTGTATTTCAAGTAGTTAAAGACAACATTACCACCAGACAAGTGGCAGAGCAATATGGGGTAAAAGTCAGAAGAAATGGAATGGCTTGTTGTCCGTTTCATGATGATAAATCCCCTAGCATGAAAGTTGATAATCGTTTTCATTGTTTTGGGTGTCAGGCTGATGGAGATGTGATTGATTTTACGGCAAGAATTTATGGCTTGTCTTCGTTAGATGCAGCCATAAAGATTGCATCTGATTTTGGTCTGTCCTATGAACATCAGAGAAGTCCACCACCAAGGAAATCTCTGAAAAGAAAATTAACGATGGAGCAACAGTTTGCAAAAGAAGTAAAGCACTGTTTTATGGTGCTTAGTGATTATCTCCATCTGATGAAGTATTGGAAAGAAAAATTCATACCAGAGATTGAAGAAAACGAGTGGCATCCCCTCTTTGTGGAAGCCTTACAGAATATAACAAAAGTGGAATATCAGCTTGATATCTTGCTTGATGGGTCAATTCAGGATAAAGCTCAGTTGATTATTGATTATGGAAAGGAGGTGGGAAAAATTGAGCGGAGAATTAAAGGACTTACCACCACAAAAGCAGATGCAACTGTACTTTCAGATGCAGAGCATGGGTTCGTCAGAGACAGTAGAGGAAGTAAAAAGTTCGCTGATAAGTACGATGAAAGGTGAGATATCCCAAAAGTTTGAAAACTATATCACTGTATTGGTTCGGGATCCTGTTTTTAAGAATGCAATCAAGACGAATCTCATGACAGAGAGAGTTGAGATTGTTAAGGAGGTTGGATGGAAACGAAGCGGAACAGTACTTACGGATAACGATTTGAGGTATATCCGTTTCTATTTGGAAAAGAATTATGATTTGGTCAATCCAAAGACCATACAGGAAGCAGTTGAACTTGTGGCGAATGAGCAGAAATTCCATCCAATCTGTGAATTGTTGGAGTCCTTAGAATGGGATGGTGTGGAAAGAATAAAGGATATGCTTCATCATTTCCTTGGAGTGAAGTCTGATGAATATGCCTTTGAAGTATTGAAATTATTCTTAATAGGATGCATTAAGCGAGTTTATGAGCCTGGGTGTAAATTTGATTATATGCTATGCCTTGTCGGTGGACAGGGAGCTGGAAAATCTTCCTTCTTTCGACTTCTGGCGATCATGAATGAGTGGTTTTCTGATGATTTGAAAAAACTTGATGATGATAATGTTTATCGTAAAATGCAGGGGCATTGGATTATGGAAATGTCAGAAATGCTTAGCATTGGTACGGCAAAAAGTACTGATGAGATCAAATCATTTCTCAGTAGGCAAAAGGAAACTTACAAGGATCCTTATGATAAATACGCAAAGGATAGACACAGACAATGTGTATTTGGTGGAACTACAAACAGGCAAGACTTTTTGCCTCTTGATAGAACAGGAAATAGACGTTTTCTTCCTGTTTTAGTTGATATGGACAATGCAGAAACACATATCCTTACAAATGAGGCTGATAGCCGTAAATACATCATGCAGGTGTGGGCAGAGGCAATGGTATTGTATCGAAATAATGATTATGCAATGAAATTCCCAGAGCATCTTGAAGAACAGCTCCTTGCAATTCAGAAAGAATGTATGCCAGATGATAGTTTGGCGGGCATGGTTCAAGTATTTCTTGACGATTATAAGGGAGATTATGTTTGTTCAGTTCAGTTATATGAAGATGCTTTAAAGAACAAATATGATAAACCAAAAGCGAAAGATCTTAAAGATATCAACGATGTAATGAATAATAGTGTCATTGGGTGGAGGAAGTGCAAGAGTCAGAGACGATTGGATGGGTATGGTCAACAGAGGGCATGGGAAAGAATTAAGCCATTGGGAAGTGTCAACGAAACTTCAAGTCGCTCTGATAGCTTCGAGCCCATCACGGAGCAGATGAGTTTGCCATTTGATTAAAAGTGTCAACAAAAACCTTATCTCGTTGACACTTGTTGACATTTCGGTTGACATGGAAAAGATGAGGTTTTA
>CANRNK010000113.1 GCA_947631985.1 uncultured Lachnospiraceae bacterium
CCTTGAAACACAGAATACAATGCAATCTCTATGCATTCTGTTGATGTTTCAATTAGGTGCACGGATTGGTGAAGCAGTTGCTTTGAAATTTTCCGATATCGAATATGACAGAATAAGTATCGTACGTATGGAAGAAAAAAAAGTCAGATATGATGTTGAGAAAAATAAGTTTGTTGCAGATGGTATTCATGTAGTTGAACGATTAAAAAAAGAAAATGATTGTGAATACCGACATGTTCAACTGACAAAAATGGCAAAAATACTTATCGAAAGCGCAAAACAGATGAATCCAAATGGCGAATTTATTTTCGAAGTAAATGGCAAACGGATAACTTCTAGCTCAGTAACACATTTTTTGGAAAAGTATTGCATAGAAGCAGGTGTCAAATATAAGAGTCCGCATTGTACCCGAAGGACTACTGCCAGTAGATTAGCCACCAACGGATTGCCACTTGATAAAATCAGAGAAATGCTTGGTCAGGTAGATGAAAAGACCACTCTCGGTTATATTTACAATCCAAATACCGAACAGGAAAACCTCGATATTATGAATTCTGCTCTCTCCGATTTCTCATGCACATATCGTGCACATAAGTGAACATGAAAAAAGTGCCGTAAATACGGCACTTTCACAGTGGAGTAGACGGGAGTCGAACCCGTGTCCGAAGACCCATCCCCTGTACTTCTACAAGCTTAGTCAGTTAGTTGGCATTCCCTCCTGTACCCGGTAACTGACACACAGATACATTTAGTAGCTTCATAATACGCCCATATGTGCAAAGCTTAGCATATGTCGTTTCCTATCTAGTCGATGCCAGGTTCTTAAAGGATAGGTGCTTTAAGATTGACAGCTGCCACTAGGCAGCGTAAGCTAAATTTTCTTCAGCGTTTAAATTATTTTTACGATTAACGTATCGCAACGGCTTGCTTCTCCAGCTTCAAAATCCCCGTCGAAACCTTGACTACCCCGGAATAAACCGGTAGTTCTTTTATTATTATATTTCTTTCCTGTTAAAAGGTCAACCGGTTCTAAAACTTTAATACTTTTTTACTTTAAATTTTTAATTTTAAATTCTTTTTCAGCTTCTCGCTTCTGGTCTTTTTTCGCAATATCCTGCCTCTTATCATAGGATTTCTTTCCCTTTGCCAGACCAATTTCAATTTTAGCTCTGCCGTCTTTAAAATAGACCTGCAATGGAACCAGCGTAAATCCCTGCTCCGCGATTTTTCCAGCCAATTTCATAATTTCCAGCTTGTGCATGAGAAGTTTTTTAGGACGCATGGGATCTTTATTAAAGATATTCCCCTGTTCATAGGGACTCACGTGCATGCCATAGGCAATCACTTCTCCCCTTTCAATCTTAATAAAGGATTCCTTTATACTGCACTTTCCAAGGCGCATTGATTTCACTTCAGTTCCATGCAACACAATACCTGCCTCATGCTTCTCTTCTATAAAATAATCATGATATGCTTTTTTATTATTTGCTACTAACTTCATGCCTTCCTTAGCCATTTTAAGTTATTCCTCCTGTTGCGCGATCCTGAAGTCAATTGTTCTTGCGATCTTATCGGTATTATATACCTGTATGATAATCTTTTCACCTAGTTTATATATTTTACCAGTCCTTTGTCCAATCATTTCATATTTCTTTTCATCATAGACATAAAAATCATCTTCCAGATCAACTGCGCGGATCATTCCCTCTACTGTATTGGGCAGTTCTACATAAATCCCCCAATTGGTGATTCCCGAAATAACGCCTTCAAACACTTCACCAATCCGCTCTTCCATATACTCCACTTTCTTGAGCTTGTTGGTGTCTCTTTCTGCTTCTTCTGCCCTTCGTTCCATTGCGGAAGACTGTTTCGCAACTTCTGAAAGCTTGTCTCTATAATGTTCTAATCTGGCAGGATTCATCCGGTTTCTCAGATGATCTTTTATGATTCTGTGTATCTGAAGATCTGGATACCTTCTGATTGGAGATGTAAAGTGACAATAATATTCACATGCCAGTCCAAAATGACCCGTGCATTCTGTTGTATATCTTGCCTGCCTCATACTGCGAAGGGTAAGTCTGCTAATGAGTGCTTCTTCGTTCGTTCCATCAATTCGTGCCAGTAACTTTTGTAATTCTTTTGGGTGAACTTCTTCTGCCGTCGTTTTTAGTGAATATCCAAAATTTGAAATAAACAAACTTAACTGTTTGATTTTTTCTGGATCCGGGTTGTCATGTGTTCGATAAACAAATGGATACTCGAGCCAGAAAAAGTGCTCTGCTACCGTTTCATTTGCCGCGAGCATAAAATCTTCAATAATTTTTGTTGCAATATTTCGATCATAGGCTTTAATTTCGAGTGGATGTCCCTCTCTGTCCAATATAATCTTACTTTCTGGGAAATCAAAATCAATCGATCCCCTTTTTTTCCTTTTTTTTCTAAGTAAAAGGGCAAGGTCTTTCATTTTTTCAAACATAGTAATAAAATCACTATATTCTTCCCTTGCTTCCTGATCACCCTCCAGAATTGCCGCTACTTTTGTATAGGTCATTCTTTTGTTAACACAGATTACAGTTTCCGTAATGGTATAGTCTTTTAGATCTCCCTGCTCATCAAAAAGCATAAAACAGCTCAGCGCTAGTCGGTCAACGCCCTCATTCAAAGAGCAAATTCCATTGGAAAGCTGGTGTGGAAGCATAGGAACAACTCGGTCTACCAGATATACACTGGTTCCCCTCTCAAGTGCTGATCTGTCAAGTGCAGAATTTTCCTGTACATAGTTCGAAACATCTGCAATATGAACCCCCAATCTAAAACAGTCGCCTTCCATGGACAAACTAATTGCATCATCTAGGTCCTTGGCATCTTCTCCATCAATCGTCACCATTTGCTCATTGCGACAATCCATTCTGCCCTGAAAATCACTTATTTGCACGTCCTGCTGAATTCTGGCAACCTGGTTCATGACTTTTTCACTAAATTCTGTTGGAATATCATGTCCTTTTATAATTGAGATAATATCTACTCCAGGATCGTTAATATGTCCCAGAATTTCTATGATTTTCCCTTCTGGTTTTTTATTGGCATTCCCATATTCCGTGATTTCCACCACTACTTTATGTCCATTTACCGCTCCTTTTGAACGTTCTTTTTGAATAAAAATATCGGAGGCAATTTTTTTGTTGTCCGGAATAACAAATCCAAAGTTCTTACTTTCTTCATAGGTTCCAATAATGGTATTGATTCCTCTTGCAATTATTTTCTTTACTTCGGCTTCTTGTCTCTTTCCATTTTGTCCAGGCACAATCACAACTTCAACTGTATCATTGTGAAATGCTCCATTAACTCTGTTCTCAGGCACGAAGAGATCATCCTCACGGTCTTCTATTACAACAAATCCAAACCCTTTTGCATGTGATACAAAAGTACCAACCAATCTCTCGCCACTTGTCAGGGTAATCTTCCCTTTGGGTGAAATTTCGATATTTCCCTCTTTTTCCAGTTCTCCAATCAGATTGCTCAAATGAGCCCGCTCTTCCTTAGAAACCTGCATCAAGACTGCGATTTCCTTTTCTTTCATCGGAACATAAAGTGGATCCGAAAGCAGCGCCAGAATTAAATGCTTTCTCTGCAACGTTTTCATCTCTTTTTCACTCATTTTTGAGGATTCTTTCCTTAATTTTTCATTTTTCTTATTTTTATCTTTGGAAAAAAACTCTTTTTTCTTTTTTCTTTTTTTAAATTCTTCCTGTCCCATTTTTATCCCCATCTGCGTGCTTTAGCACACGTACAATCAAAACCAATCTATACTCCTTATAATTCTAGTATACCCCAATTGCTTCTATTTATAACTACATTATCTATTTCTTTCATTAAAAAAAACACTCTTTTACAAGAGTGTTTTATGGTTAGATCTAAAATCTCGAAATATTCAAAACAGCAGCCAGAACGATAAATGCAACAGCTAAACCAGTTGTAATCTTAACAAGTGCACCCTCCATTGAGCGGCCTTTGTTCTTACCCCAATAAGTCTCGGCAATCCCACTGATTGCTCCAAGCCCTGCAGATTTTCCTTCTTGCATTAAAACTAATACTGTTAATGAAATACATACGATAATAAAGATTATTGTCAAAACAAGTCTTAAGACTCCCATTTCTACACCTCCTAATATCAAGCACTATTTATAATATCATAGAAAACTACAATTAGCAACTAAATTTACATGAAGTTGCACAAAACAATTGGGATGAAAATTGCTGGAACATAATTCATGATTTTAAGTTTTGTAATTCCAAGCATATTAAGCGCTAATCCTAATATAATAACAGAACCCACACAAGTCATTTCATTCACAGTTGCTTCTGTCAGAAACGGGGCAATCCACTGTGCTGCAAGCGTAATGCTTCCCTGATAAAGAAACACGAAGACTGCAGAAAAAATAACCCCAATTCCAAGAGACGATGCAAATATAATCGCAGCTACAAAATCCAGAATCGACTTATTAAAAATCATTTCATGATTCCCAGTCAGTCCGCTTTGTAAAGATCCTACTATAGCCATCGCTCCCACACAGAACAACAGGCTTGCCGTTACAAAGCCTTCTGCAATTGATTGTTTTCCAGTGTTTTTACTGGAAAACCTTGTTTCCAGCCAGATTCCAATGTGATTGATTCTGTCCTCTAAGGCAAGCCCCTCTCCAATCAGGGTTCCAGTTACAACAGATAAAATAAGAATAAGAGAATTTTCTCCCTTCATTAATCCTGTTACGCCCAAATAGAAAGTACATAAACCAAGTCCTTTCATCAGGGTATCTGCCATTTTTTCTGGTAAGCCATGTTTTAAAAAGATTCCAATCAGAGAACCTATGATGACCGCTATTGTATTTACAATTGTTCCCGTCATATCATCTGCCTTTTCTTTTACTTCTTTTTCAAAAGAGAGGTGCCGGTCATTTCAACTGGCTTTTCTTTGCCCATCATTTCAATCATGGTAGGAATGATATCAGCGAGACATCCTTTTTCCCTTAATGTATATTCAGCGTCATAATTCACAAGAATAAATGGAACTTCATTCGTTGTATGTGCTGTAAAAGGTTCTCCAGTCACATAATCAATTAATTGTTCTGCATTTCCATGATCCGCACAGATGAATAGTGTTCCGTCCACTTTTTTAATTGCATCTACTGTTCTGCCGACACACTCGTCAATCACTTCAATTGCTTTAATTGCCGCTGATTCCACACCCGTATGACCAACCATATCAGGATTGGCAAAATTAACAATAATTACATCATATTTATCAGCTGTAATTGCTTCTACCAGTTTGTCACAGACTTCGTATGCACTCATTTCAGGTTTCAGATCATAGGTAGCAACTTTGGGAGAATTCACAAGAATTCTATCTTCTCCCTGATTTGGTTCTTCTGCTCCACCATTGAAGAAAAATGTAACATGTGCATATTTTTCTGTTTCTGCAATTCTTGCCTGTGTCATATGATTCTGGGCAAGCCATTCTCCAAATGTATTGGAAATCCCAACTTTGTGGAATGCCACTTCTTTGTTCGCAATGGATGGGTCATAATCTGAAAAGCAGACAAACATGAGGTCCAGACGTTTTTCTCTTGCAAATCCCTTGAAATCATCATCGCAAAAACATCTGGCGATTTCTCTTGCCCGGTCAGGTCTGAAATTAAAAAACACAACCGAGTCCTGGTCTTTGATTGTTGCCAATGGTTTCCCATTTTCTACCACAACCGTTGGTTTCACAAATTCATCTGTCTCGCCTCTGTCGTAAGAATTCTGAATTCCTTCTGGTCCACTCGTTGCCTCTAATCCGGTACCATTTGTAAGTGCTTCATACGCTGTCTTAACACGGTCATAATTATTATCTCGATCCATTGCATAATAACGTCCTGTTACGGATGCGATCTTACCAACTCCGATTTTTGCCATCTCACTTTCCAGTGCCAATGCATACTCTTTTCCACTTGAAGGTGGCGTATCACGGCCATCTAAGAAGCAGTGCACATATACATTCTCAAGTCCGGCTCTTTTTGCAAGCTCCAGTAGTCCATATAAATGAGTGTTATGACTGTGCACACCGCCATCTGATAATAAGCCGAAAAAATGAAGATCAGAGTTGTTTTTCTTACAATTTTCAACTGCTTTTAATAATGCTGGATTTTCAAAAAAAGTTCCATCCATTATTTCCTTGGTAATACGTGTCAATTCCTGATATACAATTCTGCCTGCACCCATATTTAAGTGTCCAACTTCCGAGTTTCCCATCTGTCCTTCTGGAAGCCCAACTGCCATTCCACTTGCCTGTCCTCTTACAAATGGGTATTCCTTCATTAATTTATCCATAACAGGGGTTGCTGCTTCTGCAACTGCATTCCCTTTTTCAATGCTGTTAAGTCCATATCCATCTAATATCATTAATACACTTGGTTTTTTGCTCATCTTGCTCTCCTTTTTCTTTCCATTGTTAAATCTTACTAACGAGCAAAATTATACACTTTTTCGACCTGTTTAGCAACTTTTTTAAAACTTGATTTTTGAATGAATTGGAAGGCAGTCAAACGTTGCAAAATAATCTTTTGGTGTTTCAGCACGTCTGATGAGCTTTACTTCCCCATTTTCACATAATAATAATTCAGCCGATTTTAATTTTCCATTGTAGTTATAACCCATTGAGTAGCCATGCGCCCCAGTATCGTGAATTACCAGATAATCGCCCACCTCAATCTCCGGTAACATACGGTCTATCGCGAATTTATCATTGTTCTCACAAAGTGAGCCAACTACATCATACTGATGAGTTGTTTCCTGCTCTTCTTTCCCAAGTACTGTAATATGGTGATAAGAACCATACATTGCTGGTCTCATCAGATTAACCGCACAGGCATCGCAGCCAATATATTCTTTGTGGGTATGTTTTTGATGAATTGCGGTCGTCACAAGATGACCGTATGGCCCCATCATGTATCTTCCAAGCTCTGTATAAATTGCAATATCTCCCATACCTGCAGCGACTAAAACCTCTTCAAAAGCTTCTTTGACTCCATTTCCAATTGCATAAATATCATTGCCTTCCTGGTCTGGAAGATATGGAATTCCGATTCCCCCTGAAAGGTTGATGAATTTAATCTCTGCTCCTGTTTCCTCTTTTAATTTTACTGCCAGCTCAAATAGTTGCTTGGCAAGTTCTGGGTAGTACTCATTTGAGATTGTATTGCTTGCCAGAAATGCATGAATCCCAAAATATTTAACTCCTTTTGCTTTTAGAATGCGGAATCCTTCAAACAACTGCTCTGTCGTAAACCCATACTTTGCCTCACCAGGGTTGTCCATAATGCTGTTACTCACCTTGAAAACTCCTCCTGGATTATATCTGCAACTAAGCGTTTCCGGTAATTTGCCAAGTGCTTTTTCCAAATACTCAATATGGGTAATATCATCTAAGTTAATGATTCCACCCAGTTTTGCTGCATATTGATATTCGGATTCAGGAGTCTCGTTGGAAGAAAACATGATATTCTCACCCACAACTCCAATTGCCTCCGAAAGCATAAGTTCTGTAAGTGAAGAACAATCACATCCACAGCCACCCTCTGTTAGAAGCTGCATCAGGTAGGGGTTTGGGGTTGCTTTTACTGCAAAATATTCTTTAAATCCCTTATTCCAGGAAAAAGCAGCCTTAAGTGCTTCTAAATTTTCCCGAATTCCTTTTTCATCATAAATATGAAATGGTGTTGGATACTTCTTAACGATTTCATCCATCATTTCTTTTGTAACAAACGGTTTTTTGCTCATCATTATTCTCCTTATTCTTCCTTCTTAAGATCAATTAGTTTTATTTCATTTCGAAGTGCTTCCTTTAATACATTCACAAAATTGCTCTGCCCTGAAAAGAGACAAGTATCTGTTTCGCTGTCTTTGATTTCTCCTGTCAATACATATTTCGAGTCACAAATAAGATGAAACTGGTCCGCTTTTCTTTCTGTAAT
>CANRNK010000114.1 GCA_947631985.1 uncultured Lachnospiraceae bacterium
GTCCAGGCAGATATGTCCTGCTACAACAGCTTTTTTTACCATAGTTTACCTCCTTACTCTGCCTTAAGTATATCTCTTTTTTTTATGTTGTACAAATTTATCTTGCTTTTTCAAGATGCTGATTTTGCGTTAAAAAGTACATCGTAAGTTCCTCTCGTTCTCTATTTCATCAAAAAAACGCCCCAGCCGATTTTTTCGGATTGGGGCGTTTTGCATGCTTACTTTTTTTTAGACTAAATCAAATTATAAAACAGCCATAATAATGAAATTCAATAAGAATAGAATGGAAGCAACCCAGATAATTGGATGGATTTCATTCATTTTTCTCTTTGCAACTTTTACGATGCAGTAGAAAATGAATCCAGCTGCAATACCATAAGAAATACTATAGCAAAATGCCATGAAGATTGCTGCGAAAAATGCTGGAATTGCTTCTTCGAAATTATCCCACTTGATTTCTTTGAAAGAAGCTAACATCATAACTCCAACTGCAATCAGTGCAGGTGCTGTTGCCTGTCCAGGTACGATTGCCACGATTGGTGCTAAGAACATACTCAAAACAAATAAAATTGAAACAACGACTGATGTTAAACCTGTACGGCCACCAGCTCCAATTCCTGCTGCGCTTTCTACATAAGTAGTTGTATTTGAAGTTCCAAATAATGCACCGATTGAAGTAGCAACTGAATCTGCAAACAATGCTCTGTCCATTTTAGATTTAAATCCAGGCTGTTCCTGAAGTGATTTTTCATCTGCTTCATCAAAGATACCTGTTTTCTTGCCTGTTCCGATAAAGGTACCAATTGTATCAAATGTATCTGATAAACTAAATGCAAAAATTGTCATAAGTACCAATGGAATTCTGGCTGCATCTGAAAATAATGCTACAATTCCAGATGTTCCAAGTGCTGCACCAAATGTGGTTCCAAGTGCTGCAAACGAATCTCCAAGTCCTGCTTCAATTCCAAGTCCTGACAGATTTGTCACGCCCATAGGAATCCCAATCAATGTTGTAATCACAATACTGATTAAGATAGCACCCTTCACGTTTAATACAAGAAGGACAAAGGTAAGCACAATACCAATCACTGCTAAAATAATTCCAGGATTGTTAAAAGTTGTAATACTTGGAATTCCTGCTTCAAAATTAACCAGTCCAATGTTTACAATACCTAGGTAAGCGATAAAGATACCAATACCACCACTAATTGCATTCTGGAGGCTTTCTGGTATCGCTTTGATAATGATTTTACGGATTTTGGTCACTGTAATCACAACATTGATCAGACCACAGATAAATACCATCGCAAGTGCTTCCTGCCATGTGAATCCCAGTCCAAAGCAAACTGTGTAAGTAAAGAATGCATTCAATCCCATTCCAGGTGCGAGTGCATAAGGTACATTTGCAAAGAGTCCCATGATCAGCGTTCCTACCGCAGATGCAATGATGGTTGCAAGGAAGACTGCACCATATGGAACACCCGTTTCTGAAAGCATCGCTGGGTTTACAATGATGATGTACGCCATGGCAAAAAATGTTGTAAATCCTGCAATGATCTCTTTGGATACGGAAGTACCATGTCCTTCAAGCTTGAAAAATTTGTCCATTTGTAATCTCCTTTAATCGTATGATTGGTTATAATTGCGTCTAATTCCATTGAAATTATACCTTAGGTTTTAACGTATTAAAAGAGAAAAGTGTTCCAAATATCATTTTCGTAAAATATCTCTTAATTTTATGAAAAAATTCTTAATTTTTTTATAAGTATTGCTTACTTTTATCACTTTTAAACAAAGATATCGTCAAATTTAAAAAATCCTTTTTCCTCATCTAAGTAGTAATAGAGTGTTTCACTGCTGAATTGTAACACACAATAGAGCTCTCCCTTTGAGGAATGGTTTAGATAACTTGTCCGTTCCGTGCTCCATAACCGCCTTTTTTCTTCTGGATGATCAATCACTGTTATCGTTCCAATGATTGAGATGCAGTGTTCCCCTTCACAAAAGCTGATTCCGGCCTTTTCATTTTTTTTATAATTTGCAACCTTATCCGAATAGATTCCTGTCGTAAAATAAAGTGTTTTCACATTGCTGTTTGTCATTACTTCCATTTCATAGATTCTGGGATACCCGCTTGCATCAATCGCTGAGAGCGCTACTGATTCTCTGCCCTTCAATAAATCCTCTGCAACTTTAACGATTTTCTCTATCTCATTCATGCGATTTCCTCCAATTCTATCTATTTACTCTACTCTGCTCCTGGTCGTAATCAGCTGTGACTTCATTCGTTCTTTGTTCAGATACATCTCCTGGTCTGCCTGCTTGTATGCTTCATCGATAGAAAACGACTTGTCCTGTCTGCACTTTGAATAACCTCCGGCAACGGTAAATCCTGTCCCCTGCCTGATACCAGCTTCTTTTGCCTTATCTGCAATCAGATTCATTCTTGATTCAATTGCTTCCTCAATCATAAGCTGATCCTTCTCAACAATAACACAGATTTCATCTCCACCTATTCGGTAACAATTACCGATATCCTCAAATCCCGTTTTAATAATATTAGCAAACTCAATGATTGCCTCATCCCCTTTGGCGTGTCCGTACTGATCATTGATTCTTTTTAGTCCGTTCATGTCAAACGTAATAATCACACCAAAATTTCCATTTTCAGGCAACTCTCTAAATAGAGACAGCTTTTCTTCAAATGCAGATCTATTCTGTAACCCAGTCATCTGGTCCTGATAGGCCATTTTTTCAAAGAGCTTCGCTTTTGCATTTTCAGCAATCACCTTTGAAATATTTTTTATGATATCAACTGCCCACAGTAGAATAAAAACCAATAATCCCACTCTTGTGAAAAATCCTTCATCTATACCAAGTAAGAAGTAAAACCTGTATAAGTCTATGACTGTAAACAATAATAAAATGATGAGTGTCAGAATAAAAACTTTCACTTCCTTTGGTGCTTCTTTTCGAAACATTTCTCTGATTCCATTCACAAAAAGATAAAAGACGGTAATTCCAATCATCCCGTGGGTTAGTACAATACTCTCAAGATAATCTGCGACTCCAAAAAGCTGCAAAAATTCTACCACAACAAAATTCAAAATCGACATCCAAAAAAGGATTTTTACCACTTTTTGATTCTTATAAAAAGAAAATGCCTGTAAAAAGAAAATAAAAAATGGAAGTAGCAATGTAAATGTTAAAAACTCCAGGTTCAGTAAAAAGAAAACATCTCCAATATAAAGCTGCAACAGATTGAGAATACATAAGCTCCATACTGCGGTTATAATCGTAAGCATGCCAAGCCTGAATAAAGCATTCGTTAGCTCCCCATTCTTTAGAATAATGGAAATCAACAGCATACTAACCCCAATTGTCAAAATCACAATGCACGCAATAAAACTCATGATTCTGTCTTTTAGCAAAAAGGCCAGCACAGAACTTTTTGTTCCAATATAGACTTCATTTACACTTCCTGCATTTCTGTCATAAGCACCCATCAGTTCAATTTCCAGACTTGCTCCCTGCTGCTGATCGGTAATCGGAACGACTACCCACACGCATCCTGGTGTTTTTCCGAATAAGTGTTGATTGTTAAATCCAAACTGATAGACCTCTTCTCCATTTATTCTGACCTGCACAAACTTGTGACTTGCACGGAAAAAAAGTGCATTCTTACCAGCTAAAACATCTGGAAGCTTTCTTTCAAGAATCAAACTCTCTAACGCTCTGACTTCAGATCTTACGAAAGGCAGGCTCTGGTCTTTGTATTCCTCCTCTGCCACTTCTATGGTCCAGTTTTGATTGAATTCTTCAAACTGTTCCATCGTCATAAGCTGTTCCTGCCTTCCAGATCCAATCCAGTCAGCAACCAGAATAAACAATCCAAAGAAGAGGCAGATTAATAATGCTGTTATTTTGATTCTATGTCCTACTGCCTTCAATCTTTTCCTCCCAGCTTAGTAATCTGCGTTCTCCCTGCAATGCCCGCAGCCCTGTAATATCCTGCGTCATTTCAAGTGTTCCTCTATAGTTTCCCGCCTGATCTCTAATCGCGATATATTGAATGTAAATGAACTTTCCACGCATCTGAATCCAGAAACTGGCTTCCTCTTTCTCTCCATTTTTGAAAGATTCCAATATCTTTTCCACCACATGTACGCTGTCAGCCGGGTGACAATTTCTCACATCCCTTCCAATCACAGCCGCTGATCGTGGAAAAAGTCTCTCCTTTGGTCTTGAAAAAAAGGCCACTTTATCCTGTTCATCCACTAAGGTGAGATCCAGAGGCAATGCAGCCAGAATCGCATCAAGCTGAGTCAGATCAAACTGTCCTGTTTCTGTCTTGAAAATTTTCTTTGCGAAATCATACCCGATTGCAGTCTGATTGTTTTCCACAAATTCTGGTTTTTCAAGGTACGGAAACCCGTATTCCATACTCTGTCGTTTCATCTCTTCGAATTCTTCTTTTGTAAATTCTAACGCTGCACAGGGAAATAAAATCAGCTCCTGCTTCTGAATCAGACCAAATAACTTAAAATACAGGTCACCTATCAGCTCTGTCATCTTCTGTTCATTTTGAAAGTCAATCTGCTCTGACCCTATTGTTTTCCAAACTGCACGTGTCACATCGTGTAGTGTCCAGAGAACTTTTAATCCCTGATAACAGTCTTCCTTCTTCTCAAGACTTGGGAATAATATATTCTCAAGTTTCAATAAATGCTCCTGATAAAGAGAGACTTCCTTTATAAAGTGCTGGACATCTTCCCTATTTTCCTGATAATTCCCCTCTTTTATAATAGGCCGAAATGATTCCAATAAGTTTTTAAGACCATTATTTTCTTGCATCAGAAAATCCAGAAAAGAATTCTTTTCTGGTCTTTCCCATTCATATGTACTTAAAGACTTGTAAAACACATTAATCAGCTTGTCTACATAACCAATCATTTTGTGAGGAATCTTCTCTGGTTGGATGATATGATTTTGACTCTGGGTCAGATTTTTTGTTCCCTGCGCAAGCTGAATCGATTGAATCAGCATCACTTCTTTCGGTGTTACGGTCCGAATCTCTTCTAAATACTTTTGGTAAAGTTCTCCACCATTTTCCTGATTGGCAATTCCCTGGCAGAACTCAATTAGTCTTTCAATTCTTGCTTCCATCTGGTTACACCCCCATACTATACTTAAAACAGCTTATATGGTGTAATTATAGCATTTTGAGTGCCCATAGTACAGCACCTTCTACACAAGGTTTTTTCAGAATGGAAATCTCGAACTGCGCGGATTCGCTTTTTTTTGAAGATTCTATCAGTATTTCTTTTAAGGTCTCAATGCTAATTGCACATTCTCCTTTTGTAAACTGAGAGCCCGCTAAAATGAGAGGGATTTTTTCATTTTGACTAAACTGTAGTTGCTTTACAACGCCCAGAATGGTCGCTGCATATTCTTCTCCTACTTCCACAAGAATTTTTTTTGAGATTTCATCTCCTTCGCTGGCCGCCGCATAGAGCAACTGGTCTATTTTTCGTATCAGTTCTGATTGCTTCCTCTCACGCCAAATCATTATCGTTTCAATGAATTGCGATTCCTCTTCCATTGCAAGAAGTTTGAAAATCTTTTCCGTAAGAAGTGTCTTCCTTCCATTTTTAAACAGTTGTGCATAAACACTGCTCACCGCCTTCTCAAACAAATACCCGCCTCCCCCTTTGTCTCCGGTTAGATAGCCAAGGCCTCCTCCCTGAAACTGATTTCCATATTCATCCATTCCTGCTACGCAAAACCCGGTTCCATTAATGGCGCAAATCCCGCTTCCGTTTCCCTCTCCTGCCATGATTCCAAGAAAAGCATCATTGCAAAGATAAAACTTTCTAAACCCATATTCTTTCAGGATGCTCTCCATCTTTTCTTTCTGTTCTCTGGTGTCCACTCCAGCCATGCCAAACACACTTGCTTTTATTTCATCAGGCTCAATTCCCCTTTTTTTGATAAATGAGTCGAATATCCCAAAAAGCTCTTTTTTCAGGTCAGTAAACCCTTCCCCAAACTCCTCATGATTCGTTGGTCCAAAGGTTTCCATTGCAATGATTTCACCATTCAGATCACATAATGCACATTGTGTTTTGGTTCCGCCTCCGTCAACCCCCAATACATACTGCTTCTTTTTTTGATCTGTCATTCTCATTCCCCTTTTCCAAAAAATTGTGGCAGGTAGGCTCTGTTCGTTTCAAGCATTTCTGTTAACGCTGCACTTGCTCTTTCATAATCTCCGACCAAAGGGTGTACCAGCAATGCCCGAAGTGCTGCTTTTCTATCACCCTGCAGGCCAGCGACTACTGTCAGCTTCTCATATGCTTTTATTGTCCGCATAAGCCCAATAATATGTTCATTCTCAAATTTCGGAAGTGCAATTGGGGTTACTCCCTGTTTGTTAACCCTGCATTTTACTTCTACCACGTCATCTGCTTCCATAAAAGAATAAGCACCTTTGTTAAGTGTGTTCACCACATGAATCTCGTTTTTATCATTTTCGATGGCATCAATCAGGGATATGGCCGCTTCTGAATAGAGTGCGCCTCCCCGTTTCTCAAGTTCCTCTGGTTTCGAGATTAATGTTTTATCCTGGTATTTTTCTAAAAGCTCTTTTTCTATCAGTTTACATTCTTCTCCTCTGCATAGCTTTGATTCCATTAATTTCTGTAGCATTTTTTCACGATAATAAAAATAGCTAAGGTAGGCACAGGGAAGCCCTCCAGCCGCCTGCAAGAGCTGATCCTCGTACTCTATCTTGGGAATGTTTTTTGCCTGACTAACTGCTGTGTTTTTTGAGAGCTGACCTTGAAGGATTTCTTTCCCGTCTGCATAAATTGCAGTCATCCAGGAAAGATGATTTAACCCAACATAATCATACTCAAATTCCTTCGTCCCCTCCGGAAGTCGTTTTCTGGCATCCCTGATCATATTGACAGGATTATTGCAAAGACCAATCGTCTTGATTTCCGTATTGTTGCACAGTGCTTCTGCTATCAGCCCGGAAGGATTTGAAAAGTTAATCAGCCATGCGTCCGGTGCGCTTTTTTTCATTTCACTGGCTACATCCATTAAAACTGGTATGGTACGCAGGGCTTTCATAAACCCTCCTATTCCAGTTGTTTCCTGCCCAATCAGATGATACTTTAAAGGTATTTTTTCATCCTGAATTCTTGCATCCAGCATACCAACCCGCACTTGACCAAGCACATAATCAGCCCCATAGACTGCAGCTTTCAGATCCTGTGTTAAGACCATTTCAGGAGAAAGTCCATTTGCCTTCAGCATCCTTCCAACTAGTCCAGCTACGATTTCATTTTTCTTCTGGTCTATATCACACATAAAAATACTGCCAATGTTAAGCTGTTCTTTTCGGGTAATAAATCCCTGTATTAATTCTGGTGTATAGGTACTCCCCGAACCAATGATTGCTATTTTTATTTTCTTCACACTTACTCCCATCTGCGTGCTTTAGCACGCGTACAATCAAAACCAATGTAACATCATTTCACTCTTATTCCATTCTGCTCTCTTAGCAACAAGGATTCATTACTTTTGTTTTTAATTGTATTTTATAGGGTATTCCATTACATGTCTCCTTTTATCTTATTCAATATTGCAGTATCTTATGATTTCTTTTCT
>CANRNK010000115.1 GCA_947631985.1 uncultured Lachnospiraceae bacterium
GTAGAGCACTTGACTTTTAATCAAGTTGTCCGGGGTTCGAATCCCCGATGCCTCACTAAAAAAAGAATTCATTTCGAATTCTTTTTTTTACCTTTTTTTATTCTTTCATATATTTGTAAGAATAATACAATAAAAATATCATAAATTATTCAATCATTGTACACATATTCTTAGTAGAATGAACTTAGTTCTTTGAAAGGAGTATATAAAATGTACGAAACATTATTGCAGGAAATGACGGGTTTAAAAATTGAAGAGGAAAACAGTTGCTCAATTAATATGTATCAGTATAATTCAATTAAGAAAATGCTTGAAAATAAAATCAATAAGTTAGATTTAATTAATCTAAATATGGAAGTACATGAAATCTATTTTAATGAAACAATAGAGGGTAATAATACAGAACAGTTTTACTTAAAAGTAGAAAAGAGAAAAGGAAACAAAAAATTTAAACTGATTCGAAAAATTAAAAGAGAGAATCATTTTATAAAAACAATAACAAAGATATCCAGAAAACAATACTTATCTATTCTTGAAGGAAGTATAGAATGGATGAAAAGAAGTAAAAAAGCTCTGATTAATGAATTTTATTGTAAAATAAATTTATTTCAGTATAAAATAGAAAAAATTGTAAAATATTTATATGAGAAATTTTATATTAAATCTCAAAAGGTATTAATCCTTATGGAGACTGATTTGGAGAAGATATATTCGGAGAAGACCAGATTATGTTCAGAATCAAATGATTTTCATACAAGAGTTCAATTGTCGATTCAGGGAATAAATCAAACAAGTTATCAAGAGAGTTATTTAGAATCAATCATAAAATAACGATTCGAAAAGTTGAAAGATGATTTAAAAGTGATAGGATTCAATTTGAAAGGTAAGGATAAGATTCTTATATCTTTTGGGTTTTAAGTCCATTGTTAATCAAATCTATTCATGTTAAAATTATTTTAATATAAAATTAGGTAGGGATAAAACATGATATTTGATTACAGACATACGAAATATGCAAGTTATATAGGCTATGTAACACAGGCGATAATAAACAATCTACCACCATTGTTATTTATTATTTTTCAAAGACAATTAGAAATTTCGATTCAACAGTTAGCGATATTGATATCCTTTAATTTTGGAGTGCAGATACTGACTGATTTTATTGCTGCAAAATATGTGGATCGAATAGGTTATAGGAGAGCAGTTGTGGCAGCCCACATCTGTTCTTTTGTTGGCTTAATAGGATTGGGTGTTTTTCCACTTTTATTCGAAAATCGTTACTTTGCATTGCTCCTTGCGATGGGAATTAATGCAATAGGAGGCGGTTTGATAGAAGTATTAATAAGCCCGATTGTTGAAGCATTACCTGGAGATGAGAAAGCATCTGCAATGAGTCTTTTACATTCTTTTTATTGCTGGGGACATGTTGGGGTTGTTATTATTACAACAGTGTTATTTCAATTTATTAAATCTGAGAATTGGATGATTCTCCCAATATTGTGGTCAATTGTTCCTTTTATAAATATATTTTTGTTCAGCAAAGTCCCGATAAGAAGTCTTAACGAAGTGGGGGAAGAGACACCAATTTCAAAATTAATTAAAGTAAGAATATTCTGGATATTATTTTTACTGATGATATGTGCAGGTGCTTCTGAACAGGCAATGTCACAATGGGCATCGTTGTTTGCAGAAATTGGACTAGGTGTTAAAAAAAGTACAGGAGATTTATTAGGACCTTGTGCTTTTGCCTTTCTAATGGGAATATCAAGAACAATTTATGGAATATATGGTTCTAAAATGAATCTAATGAAAACAATTGCGGGTAGCGCTATCCTGTGCGTTTTAAGTTATCTGGTTGCAGTTTTTTCACCATTTCCAATACTTGCGCTAGCAGGTTGTGCGTTATGTGGATTTTCTGTTGGTATTATGTGGCCAGGAGTATTTAGCTTATCAGCAAAGCACTATCCACAGGGGGGCACTGCAATGTTTGCGATACTTGCATTAGCGGGGGATGTTGGCTGTTCAAGTGGACCAGGATTTGTCGGAATTATATCAAATATAACCGGGAGTCTGAAAAATGGACTTGCATATGCAATTATTTTCCCAATCCTTCTTATTATTAGTATTATAATACTTCACGGTTCAGTAAGAAGTCATAATAAACAGTATTTTGAGGGTAAATAATAATTTAGAAAAGCCAATAAGTTTGTTGACTCTATGAATAGAAATGATATAATTAAGCCGCGGGTGTAAGCAAGGGGGAAATGTTTATTAACCGAGGAAAAAAAGTGGATAAGAATAACAAAGAAAGACAGGAATCTTATACAGTAAAGGATGAAAGTAAAACAGTAATTAAAAAAGCAGTTTCGATCATTGGGCTATTATTTATTAGTACTATCTTTATTTATTTTTTGTTTTCGTTATACTTTATAAATCATTTATATTTTAATACAACAATCAATAATGATAATTTTCAAATTTTATCAGCTGAAAAAGCAGATAATCTTGTTCGTGATAAGATTTCTAATTACAAGCTGACAATAATTGGAAGAAATAAGACGCAGGACAGTATTCATGGTTCAGAGATAGAATTGAGCTATATCTCTGATGGAACAATTGATAAAATTATTAAAAGTCAGAATCCGTTTTTGTGGGGAAAGTCTTTGATTCATAAATATGATTATGTTGTACCGCATTTGGTTGAATTCAATGAGAATTCATTGCAATTGAAAAAAAATCAACTGATTTTTTTCCAACCAGAAAGTATAATTTTGCCTGTTGATGCATATATTTCAGAATATAATCATGATACAAAACAATATGAAATAGTAAAAGAAAATTCAGGAACAAAGTTAGATACAAAAGAAACCGATCAGATTATCAAACAGGCAATTTATCAACTAGAGAAGGAAGTATCTCTTGAAGATAGAAATTGCTATTTAGAACCAGATATCAAATATAATGACAAGACACTTCTTCAAACAGTTCAAAAACTAAATCAATATGTAAAAACTGAAATTATATATGATTTTGTAGTGGAACAAGAAATTTTAGATGGAAAACAGATATCGGAATGGATTACACAGGACAAGAAACAAGTGAGTCTGGATACAGATCGAATTAAAGAGTATATTAAGCAAATATCAAAAAAATATAACACTTATGGTAGAAATCGGGAATTTGTTACAACATCGGGGAATATACTTGAACTTCCAAGCGGTGGATATGGATGGTTGATTAATCAGGAAGAAGAATTTACCCAGTTAATGCAAGAAATCAACAATGGAAGTGTTGTAAAAAGGGAACCAGTATATTCTGTGAGAGCATTCACTAGGGGAAAAAATGATATAGGTACCACATATGTAGAGATAGATTTAGGAAAGCAGCACTTATATTTTTACCAAGAGGGAAAGATTGCTTTGGAAGCAGATTTTGTATCTGGGAACATGGTAAAGGGTTTTGCAACTCCCCCAGGTGTGTTTGGAATTACTTATAAGGCAAGAAATGCTACATTAAGGGGTGAGGATTATGCGACACCGGTAAGCTATTGGATGCCTTTTAATGGTAATATAGGATTACATGATGCTACCTGGAGAAGACAATTTGGTAAAGATATTTATCAAAACAATGGATCACATGGGTGCATTAATTTACCGAAAGAAA
Source organism: uncultured Lachnospiraceae bacterium (assembly GCA_947631985.1). GTDB lineage: Bacteria > Bacillota > Clostridia > Lachnospirales > Lachnospiraceae > SZUA-378. The sequence continues at coordinate 3,667 of CANRNK010000115.1, forward strand.
AAGCAGCTCAGCTATATGACATTGTTGAACAGGGAATGCCTGTTATCTGTTATTACTAATTATATACAATGTAAGCAATCTTTATGGAGCTGCAGGAGGTATCTATGGAAACAGTTTCAAAAAAAATTAGGGTATCAATAAATAAAAAAGAGCAAAGAATAGATTTACTGCAGGCGTATGGAAAAGATATCATGGATTCTGTTAATTTTAAGCAATCTGCAAACCATGCACAACATGGAACCATGTCAGTCTACCATCACAGTATCAATGTTGCAAACTACAGCCTTGCATGGAATCATTTTTTCAGGCTTGGCGCACAGGACAAAGATTTAATCAGAGGGGCATTGCTTCATGATTATTTTTTATATGATTGGCATACAACAAGTCATGCCAAACTACATGGTTTTTTTCATCCAGGCATAGCATTGCAAAATGCATGTGCGGAGTATGAGTTAACAGAACGCGAAAAAGATATCATAAAAAAACATATGTGGCCACTTACTGTTATCCCACCTCTATGCCGAGAAGCATGGATCGTCACATTGGCAGACAAGTATTGCTCCTTTCTCGAAACGATACGAATTCATAATAGAAAATATACACAGGATGTGAAAAATTCATGGCAGATTTATTAAAAAAATTAAGAAAATATAGTAAAAAAAAGATATATCCATTTCATATGCCAGGTCATAAGAGATTATTTCCACATCCTTATCTTGGACCCTTATATGCAATTGATATCACTGAGATAGAAGGATTTGATGATTTACATGATCCAAAAGGTATCATACTGGACTCTATGAGAAAGGCCTCAAAGCTTTATCAAGCTGATGAGACCTTTTTTCTAATTAATGGTAGCACGGCAGGAATTCTGAGCGCGATCTCAGGTACGGTTGGGCAGAATGATAAAATAGTAATTGCAAGAAATTCTCATAAATCAGCTTATAATGCAATCTTTCTAAGAAAAGCGGACCCCGTTTATATCTATCCGCCCTATCTAAAGGAAGTTAAAATTTGGGGAAGTGTTTCCGCTTGTGAAGTTGAAAAAATGTTAGATGCCAATCCAGAATGTAAGGCGGTTTTTATAACATCCCCAACCTACGAGGGGATAATATCAGACATAAAATCTATTGCAGATGTTGCACATAACTATGGGTTACCACTCATTGTGGATGAAGCACATGGTGCACATCTTGGTTTAAGCAAACGATTTCCTGAAAGTGCAGTACACTTGGGAGCTGATATCGTAATACAAAGTATACATAAAACATTGCCTTTTCCAACACAGACAGCATTATTGCATATAAATGGAAATCTGGTCGACAGAAATAAAATTAAAAAGTATATTAGTATGTTTCAAACAAGCAGTCCATCTTATGTACTTCTTGCAGGGATTGATGAAGGATTAAATTTTATTGAGAAAAATAAAAGTAGATTATTTAAAAAATTGGAAGATAATCTTGATATTTTTTTGAATCAATGTAATCAACTTAAGTACTTTAAAATCTTTCAAAAGAGTATGATGACAAGGGACTATATCTTTGAAAAGGATAATTCGAGGATTGTAGTCACCTGGAATGAAATAGAAGTAACAGGTTCTTATATTATGAAACTACTTTCAGAAAATTTTGGAATTCAAATTGAAATGGCAGAAGTAAATTATATCATTGCGATTGCAGGAATAATGGATACAAAAGAAGGATTCAAACGCTTCTACAGTGCTCTTGAGGAAATTGAAAAGCTAATTGAGCAGGAAGAAAAAAATAGAAAAAAGAGTTCAATCAAAAAAGTGGAATTTGTCATTAATCCACCCGAAATCAGATTTCTCCCAAGTGAAATAGAAGGTAAAAAAATTGAAAATATTTTACTTGAGAAGGCAATTGATAGAGTAGTAGCAGATTATATTTATTTATATCCACCGGGTTTGCCATTAGTGATTCCAGGAGAGATTCTTAGCAAAGAACTGATTTTCCATCTTGTGCAGTATTTGGAAAGTGGATTTTTTCTGAAAGGGATTAGCCAGAAAGGTAAATATCTGGTAAATGTAGTCAAGGAATAGAGAATATTTAAATTTGAAAGAATAGAGTATTTTAATTTTTTCATTTGATTTTGCAGTTATTTATGTAATAATAGAAATGAAACCATTTTAAAGAAAGAGAAGAACGCATCTTCTCTTGAGCTGATTTTCATAACAACAATAAAACAGGTAAGAATGGATATAGGTTTAACAGGAAAGGAAGAAAGAATTGAGAAAAACGAAAATTATTTGCACAATAGGTCCCTCTTCAGAAAGTGAAGAAAAATTAAGAGAGTTAATGTTGGCGGGCATGGATGTCGCTCGTTTTAATATGTCGCATGGAACACATGAGGAACATAGAATAAAGTTTGACAGAGTACGTAAAATATCGGAGGAATTAGAGTTGCCTGTTGCAACCATGCTTGATACAAAAGGCCCTGAAATTAGAATTGGAGATTTCGAGAAATATAAGACAGAGTTAGTGAAGGGACAAAAGTTTACGCTGACAACGAAGGATATTATGGGAACAAATGAAATAGTATCTATTACCTATAAAAATCTGGTCAATGATGTTAGTGTTGGGAAGACAATTTTGCTTGATGATGGATTAATTGAGATGCTTGTCACAGAAATTTCAGAAACTGATATCATCTGTGAAGTATTAAATGGAGGACCCATTTCAAATCATAAGGGGGTCAATGTACCAGGAGTAGTTCTTTCTATGCCTTATATAAGTGAGGTTGATGAATCTGATCTTATATTTGGAATTCAAACCGGATTTGATTTTATAGCAGCGTCTTTTGCAAGAAGCAAAGAGGATATTCTACAAATAAGAAGTCTGTCCAATGCTTATGGAAGTAATGTGAAAATTATTGCAAAAATTGAAAACTTACAAGGAATTAAAAATATAGATGAAATATTAGAGACAAGTGATGGTATTATGGTCGCAAGAGGAGACATGGGAGTAGAAATTCCAATGGAGGATGTTCCTGTTTTGCAAAAATCTCTGATAAAAAAAGCTGTGATGAAAGGAAAGTATGTTATCACTGCTACACAAATGCTCGATTCGATGATGAAAAACCCACGGCCGACAAGGGCTGAAACCACTGATGTGGCAAACGCAATTTATGATGGAACAACTGCAATTATGTTATCAGGTGAGAGCGCAGCAGGATTATATCCAGTTGAGGCTGTAAAAACCATGGTAAAAATTACAGTGAAAGCAGAAAACGATATAGACTATATCAGTAGAATGAGAAAAAATGAAATTCCAGGATCAGAGATCACAACAGCAATTTCACATGCATGTTGTAACACGGCAATTGAGTTAAATGCTGCAGCGATTATTTCAATTACGATGTCGGGGTTTACTGCTGGTATTGTTTCAAGATATAAACCAAACTGTCCTATTATTGGCTGTGCCATTACGCAGGATGTGTGCAGGCAGCTTAATTTAATGTGGGGAGTCGTTCCAGTCTTAATTGGAAGGAAAAATACTGCGGAAGAGTTATTTAATGCAGCAATTGCAATTTCTGTTGAAAAGGGGCTACTCAAAAAAGGGGATATTGTAGTTCTTACTGCAGGAATGCCACTGGGAGTCTCCGGAAAAACGAATATGATACGTGTTATAGAAGTGTAAGCGACAGGAGCAATATGGGTAAAATATACTATATCATTGGAAAAAGTTCTTCCGGAAAAGACACTATTTTCAAACAACTTCTGGCAGAAAAAGATCTGAATTTAAAGAATATCGTATCTTACACGACCAGGCCTATTAGAAATGGGGAGCAAGATGGCGTTGAATATTATTTTGTAAACGAAAAGGTAATTGAAGAGGCAAGAAACAACAAGAAACTAATTGAACTTCGGTCATACAATACTTGTCATGGTATCTGGAAATATTTCACACTGGAAGATCACCAAATCAATTTGCAAAATGAGAACTACTTGATGATAGGAACATT
>CANRNK010000116.1 GCA_947631985.1 uncultured Lachnospiraceae bacterium
GAAATTGCTTTCCGGTAAGCTGTGAAGATGCTTTCCGGTAAGCTGTCAAGATGCTTCCGGTAAGCTGTGAAGATGCTTCCGGTAAGCTATTAAGATGCTTCCCGGTAATCCGTGAAGATACTTCCGGTACATGTTTCCGAGTCAGGAGGCGCTCTCGCTTCACTTCATGCGTAGCGGTATGTAAGGCTCGGTGAGACTGAGCCTAAATACCGACGCATTCAGAGACTCCTTTTCGGAAATCATGTTACCGGAAGTATTTAGGAAGGCTTAGACGGAAGCATTTGGAAAATGGAAGGTCCAGTGGGAAGCATATTGGAAGGGCAAGGTTTGGCGGGAAGCATTGAGGAAGATTTGGAAAGTGAAAATTGGAAAGTAAAAATTGGAAAGTAAAAATTTCATTTGCAAATTATGTGGAGTGCTGTATAATAAAATGTCTAATAGTTCATTCAAATCAAATTCATTTCATGTAGTAGAATCCCAGACGAGTTAAGTATCATAGAGAAGAAGAGTAGGAAATATTTTAATACGAGAAGGTTGCGTATTTTAATATTGGCTGGAATATAGAGGAGCAGTATACAGAGAAGCAGTATACAGAGAAGCAGTATACAGAGAAGCAGTATACAGAGAAGCAGTATATAGAGAAGCAGAATATAGGTTGGTAGGAAGGTATGGTTATTATTATGAGAGAGAAGTATGAGTCATTTGCGCTTTCGGAGCTTCGTGAGATTGCAAAGGTGCGTGCGATTAAGGGGTCTTCTACGATGAAGAAAGCAGATTTGGTGGAAGCAATGTTAAAGCGGGATGAAGAAGATAAAGCAGTCGGGAAAGAGGTTGAACCGAAAATGGTGTTAAATCAGCCTGGAGAAAGAAAAGTGACTAAAAAAGAAGAGGAGTTTCCGACAGAGCTTGATAGTGGAGTTCCGGCAAATGGTATTTTAGAAGTGATGCAGGATGGATATGGGTTTATCCGTTGTGCGAATTATCTGCCGGGTGAGAATGATGTCTATGTTGCGCCAAGTCAGATCAGGCGTTTTAATATGAAAACAGGGGATATTATTGAGGGAAATACAAGGGTGAAAACGCAGAGTGAGAAGTTCAGTGCGCTTTTGTTTGTAAAAAAAATCAATGGATATCCACCAGAGGTGGCTTCGAGGCGAAAGAACTTCGAGGATATGACACCGATTTTTCCAAACAAGAGATTGAGACTGGAGACGCCGGGTGCTACGGTATCGATGCGAATCATGGACCTGATGAGCCCGGTTGGAAAAGGGCAGAGGGGTATGATTGTTTCTCCACCCAAAGCCGGCAAGACGACTTTGTTAAAAGAAGTGGCCAAGTCTATTATGACCAATAATCCTGAATTGCATCTGATTATTTTACTGATTGATGAGAGACCAGAGGAAGTAACAGATATCAAAGAAGCAATTGAAGGCGCCAATACGGAGGTAATCTATTCTACGTTTGATGAGCTGCCAGATCATCATAAAAGAGTATCGGAAATGGTAATTGAGAGAGCAAAACGTCTTGTGGAGCACAAAAAGGATGTTGTGATTTTATTGGACAGCATTACAAGGCTGACAAGGGCATACAATCTGACTGTCCCACCAAGTGGAAGAACGTTGTCGGGTGGACTTGACCCAGCAGCACTTCATATGCCAAAACGTTTTTTTGGAGCAGCCAGAAACATGCGTGAGGGAGGAAGTTTAACAATCCTTGCTACGGCGCTGGTCGAGACAGGAAGTAAAATGGATGATGTCGTCTATGAAGAATTTAAAGGAACCGGTAACATGGAAATGGTTCTGGATCGAAAACTGTCGGAACGCAGAATTTTCCCGGCAATTGATATTCCAAAGTCAGGAACGAGAAGAGAAGATCTTCTCTTGACGGCAGAAGAGCATGAGGCGATTAATATTATTAGAAAAGCGTTAAATGGAATGAAATCGGATGAGGCGGTAGATAGAATTCTGGATATGTTTACCAAGACCAGGACCAATCAGGAGTTTGTCAGTACGATTAAAAAAATAAAATTAAACTAAGAAAAGCAGTAAAAATTATTTGAAAAAGACTTGCAAGCATATAACTTCTATGCTACAATAAACAAGCTGTTTAAGAGCAAAAGTGTAATTTATAGTTTAGATTGATATAGAGAGGTGATAGCAATGAGAGAAGGAATCCATCCAAATTACCGTGAATCAGCGGTAACATGCAACTGTGGCAATGCGTTTGAAACCCGTTCCACAAAAGGTGACATCCATGTAGAAGTTTGTTCCAAATGCCATTCGTTCTATACAGGACAGCAGAAATCTGCAAGAGCTGATGGACGTATTGATAAGTTCAATAAAAAATATGGTGTAGATAACAAATAAGCAGTGCAAAAAAGGTTGAGGTTTCATTATCTCAACCTTATTTTTACGTTAGAAAGCAGGATAAACATGAAAAAGTGTAGAACGAACAGATCATCAGGTGTTGGGGGACAGGCTGTGATAGAAGGTGTCATGATGAGACACAAAGATACTTACGCAGTTGCGGTTCGCAAACCGGATGGGGAGATAGAAGTTGAGACAGAAGAATTTGAAGGGGTGTTGCATCACAGCAAGTTAAAATCCATTCCTTTTATCAGAGGTGTCTTTAATTTTCTGGATTCGATGATTCTTGGAATGAAAACACTCACTTTTTCTTCTACCTTTTATATAGAAGAGGAAGAAAAGGAAACAAAAGCAGATAAGTTCTTTCAGAAATTATTCAAAGAGAATGCACAAAATGTACTCATGGGAATTACGATGGTGATTTCAATTCTTATGGCAATTGCTATTTTCATGGTTCTTCCGTACTTTTTATCTTCCCTTTTTGAGAAATATGTTCGAAATAATTCGCTTCTTGCAATATTGGAGGGCATTATCAGAATTGTGATTTTTGTGGTTTATATTGTTGCGATTTCAGCGATGAAAGATATACGCAGAGTCTATCAATATCATGGCGCGGAGCATAAATGTATTAATTGCATTGAAAAAGGTCGTCCTTTGACCGTGAAAAATGTAATGAGAAGTTCAAAGCAGCACAAGAGATGCGGAACCAGTTTTATGTTGTTTGTGATGCTAGTCAGTATTATTTTGTTCTTTTTTATCAGAGTAGAGAATCCAGCACTGCGGGTGGTGGTAAGGATTGCATTAATTCCTGTAATTGCGGGTATTTCTTATGAAATTATCAGATTGGCAGGAAAGAGCAACAATATTTTTGTGAGAATCATCTCAGCACCAGGAATGTGGCTGCAGAGATTAACGACCAAGGAACCGGATGAGGGCATGGTGGAAGTGGCGATTGCTTCCGTAGAAGCGGTGTTTGACTGGAAGTTATATTTGAAAGAAACATTTGGATATGAAGTGGATGCTTCCTGGATGGATGATGCCGAAGCGAGCACTGGAGAGGCGTAATGAAATACCGAGAATTATACCAAAAAGGTGTTGAGACCTTGAAGCAGGCCGGTATTCCAGAGGCAGAGCTGGATGCCAGACTTTTATTGGAGCATATCTGTCAGACAGATCGAAATGTACTTTTGGTACACGGAGATAGAGAGATAGAAGAAGAGCAATCAGGTCATTATCTGGAGACAATTCAAATTAGAAAAAAAAGAATTCCGCTACAGCATATTACCGGAAAAACGGAGTTTATGGGATTAGAGTTCGTCGTAAGTCAAAATGTGCTGATTCCAAGGCAGGACACGGAAATTCTGGTAGAAACGGCGTTGAAACATCTTCATGATGGGATGAAAATTCTTGATATGTGTTGTGGAAGTGGCTGCATTCTATTGTCATTATTGCATTATAGCAATGACTGTTTGGGAGTTGGTGTAGATCTGTCAGACGAGGCACTCCAGATCGCAAAGGAAAATGCGAAGAGACTTTCGCTAGAGGCAGAATGGATACGAAGTGACCTGTATACTGAGCTGGATGCGACTAAAAAGTTTGATCTTCTGGTTTCCAATCCCCCTTACATCAGAACGTCTGAAATAGAGAATCTGATGCCGGAAGTGAAGGAATATGAACCCTATATGGCACTGGATGGAAGAGAAGATGGTCTGTTTTTTTACAGAGAATTGTTAAAAGGTGCACCTGCTTATCTAAATCGCGGAGCAGTGGTTTTATTTGAAATTGGATGTGATCAAGGCGTGGATGTCAGTGATCTGATGAAACGAATGAATATGATAGAAGTTCAGATTATAAAAGATTATGCTGGGCTGGACCGGGTAGTGTCCGGTGTTTTTTTGGAGTAAAGCAATGAGTTGAAGGCATTACCCTTTGATTGAAATGCGAACCAGAGTCGCAGATGGGAGACAATTGTGTTTGATAAGTTAGAAGATCTGTTAATCAGATATCAGGAAATAGTAGGAGAACTGAATGAACCGACGGTTACGAATAACCAGGAGCGATTCAGGTCAATCATGAAAGAGCAAAGTGATCTAACCCCGATTGTGGATGCTTATAATGAATATAAAAAATGCAAGCAGGATGTAGAAGATAGCGTTTCTATGTTGGAGATGGAGTCGGACGAAGAGATGCGTGACATGCTCAAAGAAGAGCTAAATGATGCGAAAAAAAGAATCATTGAATTGGAGCAGGAGCTTAAAATTCTATTGCTTCCGAAAGATCCAAATGATGAAAAGAACGTTATCGTTGAAATCAGAGCGGGTGCCGGCGGAGATGAAGCTGCTTTATTTGCTGCACAGATTTACCGTATTTATGTCAGATATGCTGAGAGACAAAGATGGCGTGTTGAGACGATGAATGTAGATGAAATTGGGATTGGTGGAATGAAGGATGTCAGCTTCATGATCTCTGGTCAGGGTGCTTATTCCAAATTGAAATATGAAAGTGGCGTACATAGAGTGCAGAGAGTTCCGGAGACAGAGTCTGGAGGCAGAATTCACACTTCGACGATTACGGTTGCAATTATGCCTGAAGTAGAAGAGGTTGATGTTGAACTTAATATGAATGATTGCAAGTTTGATGTATTTCGTGCATCAGGAAATGGTGGACAGTGTGTCAACACGACGGACTCCGCTGTCAGACTGACCCATCTTCCAACTGGAATTGTCATTTCCTGCCAGGATGAGAAATCACAGTTGAAGAATAAGGACAAAGCACTTCGTGTGCTTCGTGCAAAACTTTATGAATTAGAGCAGGAAAAACGTCACGATGCAGAGGCAGAACTTAGAAAAAGCCAGGTTGGAACAGGGGATCGTTCTGAAAAGATTAGAACCTATAACTTTCCACAGGGAAGAGTGACAGACCATAGAATCAAATTAACGCTTCATAAACTGGATGCAATTATGGATGGAGATATTCAGGAAATGATTGACTCTCTGACCGCAGCAGACCAGGCTGCAAAACTGAGCAAATTAAACGAACAGGGTAGCTATTAAGCCCCTGTTCTTTTTTTGGGAATAGAAAAACTATTGGAAAAACATGAAAAAAATAAAATCCTGGTAAAATCGTCAGAATACAAGACACACAATAAAGAAATTAATGCTTTAATATCTATTAATAACACAATTAAAGTGGAATAAAATATTTATTTATAAAAAAAGTATAAAGTGTATTGACAAATCAAAGGGTAGACCCTATAATAAAGTCATAAACAACAGTTGACATAGAAAAAATACAAGAGAAAGAGAGGTACAGACCACCAAAAACTTAAATCACTACCCGAAATTAAATTTCTACAAAAAAGTAAATCTAGATTTAGAAAGTGTTTTAAATCTCGTCATCAAGTACATTAGAAATGAGTAACGTAGCATGAGAAGAAATAATTCAGCCGTTACAGTATATGAATACAAAAGATGAAGATGGAACGATACGAAAAAAAAAGTGGAGGTTAATTCCGATGTATAGCATAGTGTAGGAGAGAGTATGAATCATGTATGGTTGATACTCTCTCCTTTCGTTTGCATGGATTTAAAAGGATGAACTCTGATGAAACTTATCCTAAATACAGGTGGAAAAGTAGGCGAGAATGAGGTATACTCCATATGTAGAGAAAAAAATAAAAATAATCATAGATATAGAGTTGTGAATTGATATGGGAGGTATTATGCCGGAAATGGATAAGAACCAAGATTTGGATCGAAGAGAATTTAGAAGAAAAAGAAGAGCAAGAAATCAGTTGATTGCATATCTTGTTTCACTTGTTGTTGTTATTGGCTGTGGGTTGGGGTTGTTTCTGGGAACAAAACAGGTACTTGCTTCTATGGAAGAAAAACGTCTGGCAGAAGAAGCACAGGTTGCAGCAGAAGTTGCCGCCAATGAAGAAGAAGAGATGACAGAACCAGTGGAAGAAGTGACAGAAGAGCCGGTTGTTGATCCGCTTGATGAATTAGTGGATTCCAATATTGCGACAATGACTCTGGAGGAGAAAGTAGCTGGACTCTTTTTTGTAACACCCGAGTCGATTACTGGGGTTGGAAAAGTTGTAAAAGCCGGAGATGGAACAAAAACAGCACTTGAAACCTATCCGGTCGGTGGCTTAATTTATTTTGGACAGAATATTGTATCCGATGCACAGCTCAAAGAAATGATATCGAATACCATTATGTATAGCAAGTTTCCACTCTTTATCGGAACAGATGAAGAGGGTGGAGAAGTCAGCAGAATTGCCAAAAGTGGAATTGATGTAACAGAAGTTCTGACAGCGGCTGAGATAGGTGATGGTGGAGATCCGCAGCAGGCATCTAGTGCGGCAACGACAATAGCTGATTATATGAAGGAGTATGGATTCAACGTTAATTTTGCACCGGTAGCAGATGTTGCGACCAATCCTTCTAATGAGATGATTGGAGACAGATCCTATGGTGCAGATGCAACCCTAGTAGCCTCCATGGTTAAGTCTGCAGTCACCTCTTATCAGGAAAATGGAATCAGTGCATGTGCGAAGCACTGGCCAGGGATAGGTGATATTGCAGAGGATTTGCATGAAAGTGCAGGAACCACTTCGAAATCTTTGGAAGAGATGAGGCAGATGGAGTTTCAACCATTTATAGCGGCAATCGAAGCAGGAACAGATATGATTATGGCGAGTCATGTGTCAACCCCTGAGATTACTGGGGATGAAACACCAACCTCGTTATCTTCCTTATTGATTACTGATATCTTAAGAGGAGAACTTGGGTACCAGGGAATTGTTATAACGGATGCCATGAATATGAGTTCTATCACTGCAACATATTCCGATGCAGAGGCTTCCGTAAAAGCAATTCAGGCAGGAGTTGACATGATTCTCATGCCCGCTGATTTTAAGGCTGCATACGAAGGCGTGCTGGCAGCAGTTGCTGAGGGTACCATTACAGAAGAGAGAATTAATGAGTCGTTGCATCGAATTTATCGAATCAAGTATGCTGACTCTCTAAATGCAACAACAGAAGCAACAGAAACTACAGATACTGCAGACACAACAGACACAACAGATACACAGGATGTAGTTTCCGAATAAATGGGATATTGACATTTGATTCTGTCTGTCATATAATCATATTTGCCTGTAAAAAACGGGCAAATAAATGCGATAGTGGCTCAGTTGGTAGAGCACCTCCTTGCCAAGGAGGAAGTCGCGAGTTCGAGTCTCGTCTATCGCTCTTATT
>CANRNK010000117.1 GCA_947631985.1 uncultured Lachnospiraceae bacterium
AGAATTGCGGAGGCCTGACCTTCCGCCTCTCTGATCATTTTTTCTTTTTGTGCTTCTGCACGGAGAATAGCTGATTGCTTTTCTGCTTCAGCGTCCAGGATAACAGATGCTTTCTTTCCTTCCGCAACAAGAATGGTCGATGTTTTCTCGCCTTCTGCACGAAGAATCGCTTCACGACGTTCACGTTCTGCTTTCATCTGTTTTTCCATTGCATCCTGTATCGCTGCTGGTGGAATAATATTCTTTAATTCTACACGATTTACTTTAATGCCCCACGGATCAGTTGCAATATCCAGGGATGCTCTCATTTTGGTATTAATTGTCTCTCTTGATGTCAGTGTCTGATCTAATTCCAGATCACCAATGATATTACGTAAGGTCGTTGCAGACAGATTCTCGATTGCCATAATCGGGTTCTCCACACCATAGGTAAATAATTTGGGATCCGTAATCTGAAAGAAAATAACCGTATCGATTCTCATGGTAACATTATCTTTGGTAATAACCGGCTGTGGTGCAAAATCTACAACCTGTTCTTTTAAAATAACTTTTTTTGCAACTTTATCAATGAATGGAACTCTAAAATGAAGACCAACAGACCAAGTTGCCTGAAAAGCTCCAAGTCTCTCCACAACGTATGCGTGTGCTTGTGGTACAATTTTGATGCATGATACTAAAATTAAAATAATAACAAGAACAATTGCAATTAATACTAAACTCCCAAAATTCATATTGACTCCCATCTGTCCCCATGCGCGGACGTTCCCTCTGCTATTTTTCCTTGACGATTAACTTAACTCCTTGTACAGCAACAATTTCAACCACTGCACCGGTTTTAATTAATCCATCTTCCTGCTCGCTTCTTGCCATCCATTCCTGTCCCCGGACCAATGCCTGCCCTGTCCCCTGCAAGTTATCAATATCACTTATGATTACTGCCTGTTCTCCAATAAGACTTTCCACATTCGTCTTGGTTCTGTTTTTATTGAAGTATTTCACTGCAATAGGTCTTGTAAAGATTAGCATGATAACTGAAACCACAATAAATAAGATGGCCTGGACAATACTATTAGCTCCAAATACTGATGCAATCGTTGCAACTAACGCTCCCATTGCAAACCAGATTGTGGTCAGTCCCATCGTTGCAATTTCAATCATACTTAGGAGAATAAAAAGGATTAGCCAAAAAATTGTCATTTCCATATCTGATGTCTCCTTTCGACTTCAACTCAATAATACTATACTTTAATAAAAAAATCCATAGTAGCAAGATGATTTATCTGCCACTATGGATTCATTCTTACTAGTTACCAGAAAACATGATTGCCAATTACAAAGCCATCATGAAGTCCGACTCTTTTAAAATGAGTTGCCCCACCAACATTGCTATAGCCATTTAATGCTTCCTGTGCTGCCTGATAACAACTTTCTTTTGGTCCATTTTCTGCAACTCTGGCAACTTTTCCATTGAGAGCAGGCGTAAACTGACCAGATGCATAAATGACACCCTGCAGTGCGTTTGGATAAGCACCACTTCTTAGTCTGTTCATAACAACTGCTCCAACTGCAAGCTGTCCTTCATAGGATTCTCCACCAGCTTCACATTGTATCAATGCTGCCAGCAAAGTTAATTCCGAAACATCTGCTGGAACTGCACCACGATTTTCGATTAATTTTGCTTTTTCTTCGGCTTCTTTTCGCTCACGTTCCTGGATTACTTCCATTGTTTCACCAGCATCAATTTTGAAATCGATCGATACATACTCGGACAAGACATATCCTGTCTGCCCATCAAAATCAATTGCGACCCAGTCACCTTGTTCTTCAACTGCAATCACTTCATCATTCACAGCCATCAGCCCGTAAATGTCTGTTCCATTGCTTTTACTTTTATGAACACGTAATGCATCTGTATTGGCTTTTGCTACAAGGTTTCCTACTTCACCTGCCAGCGATTCAGCCTCATCTCCAAAAAACAAGAACTGAGTCTTTGCCCATCCAACGACATCGCCTGACTGAATCTTTGTCCACTCACCTTGTTGTTCCAGTATTTTTCCCCCACAATCCTTATATAGCACTCCAACTTTTTCAGAGTTATCATCAGCCTGTGCTCTTACATTCAGCGACTCTTTTACATTTGCCATAACAAGGGTGGATTCTGGTTTGCTTGTTTTACTTACTTCGTTCTCTGATATTGCTACTACTTCTGATACAATTTTATCCAATTCTTCATTGTCTAAAGTTATGTCTGCATCTAAAGCGATTGCTGCACCGGCATTCATTGTTGACAAGCCGTTGTCAGCAGCTACTGCAGAAACTGGAAAAACAACCAGCGTGATTAGACAGATAAAACCAGCCATAATCCCTTTCCACAGCATTCTTTCTCTTGATTTCATAAATAACCTCCATTTTGCTTTTACCTGATACTTCACATAAAAAGTATCTAATTATGATACCTTTAAATGTTTCAGCTTCCTAAACAAATGTTACAAATTTATTAACACTTGTTAAGGTTTTCATATCATAGCAAATATGAAGATTTTTGTCAACACCAGGCTCAAAACCCTTGTTTTTACTGGCTTTTTCGAGCTTTTTGCATGTTGTTTTTAACATTTTTTTCGTTCCGAGACTGATATTGTTTTGTCACAATTATAGATTTTTAGACTTATCAATACAACCAAGTACAGCTTCCATTACTGCTGACCGAAAACCTCTCTCTTCCAAGATTCGAATCGCCTCTATCGTAGTTCCACCCGGCGAGCAGACCATGTCCTTTAGAACTCCTGGATGTTTTCCCGTTTCTAGCACCATCTTAGCACTTCCATAGACCGCCTGTGCTGCAAATTCGTAGGCCTGGTCTCTCGGCATTCCTGCCGCTACAGCTGCATCCGCCATTGCTTCAATAAATAGAAATACATAAGCCGGTGAACTTCCGCTAATCCCTACCACGACATCCATCAGCTCCTCTTTTACAATACTAGCCTTTCCAAAAGATGACAGTATTGTCATAACTTCGCTCAATTCTTCTCTTGTAACATTCCCATTATAGCAAACGCCCGTACCTCCTTCTCCTACCAGTGCTGGAGTATTTGGCATGCACCGAATCAATTTTACTTCCTGTTGGAATTGATTCTGAATCCATTGCAACGTTTTTCCAGGTGCAATCGACACAATCACTTGTTCCTTGCGCATTTCGCCTCTAATCTGTTCGATCACTTCCTGATAAAATTGAGGTTTTACAGACAGAAATAAAATATCTGCTTTTCTTACCGTCTCAAGATTCGTTTCCGTTACCAGAATCTGATAAATCTCCTGTGCCCTGTCTCTGCTTTCAGGGATACAGTCTGTACCAACAAGATCTTCAGGTCTTCTAATTCCCTTTGTCAGAATCCCCCCAATCATTGCCGATGCCATATTTCCTAATCCAATAAATCCTACTCTCATTTTATACCCCCCTCTGCCTTCTGGCTTCATACATCAATAGTGCTGCTGCAATTGCTGCATTCAACGACTCCACTTGTCCCTGCATCGGGATTTTGATCTTCGCTGAAGCAAGTGCCGCTATTTCATCACTCAATCCATTTCCCTCGTTGCCAATCAGGAAAGCACAAGCTCCCCGAAAAGAAATCCCGTCATAAATGTCATTCCCTGACAAATGTGCTGCAAATACCTCTATCCCCTCATTTTTCAGGGTCAAGATCCCCTCTTTCAAATCTTCTGTAATCAAATATGGCACCCGATAAATAGACCCCATTGTTGATCTGATGGTCTTTGGATTATACAGATCAACCGTCTCTTTACTCATAATAATTCCGTCTACCCCTGCTCCTTCTGCAGTCCGGAATATCGTTCCCAGATTTCCTGGATCTTGAATGTTTTCCACAATCAAAAGCATCGGCGCTGCTGTTTTCAACAAATCTTCTATGTTATATTGTGGTTGATCCACTATTCCAAGAATTCCTTGTGGTGTTACTGTAGCGCTCATTTTATCAAACACTTGCCTGGTCACGATTTCAACAACAGTTCTCTGATTCTGTCTGCATTGCTTTATTTTTTTCCGCGTCATTTCATCGCTAGTGCGTTCGAATTCCTCCGTAAGATAAAGTTCATTGATATGAGATTCTGGAGCCTCCTGAAACATTCTGACTCCCTCTATCACAAACACATTTTCATCTCTGCGAAGCTTCGCTTTCTCTTTCAATGCTATGACTCGTTTGATTCTTGCATTTCCAACGGATGTTATCATCTTTATTCCCATCTGCGTGGCTTTGCACGCGTACTACCTTCTCCCTGTTTATGAAAACAGAGCCTCATTTACATGAGGCTCTCTTACTCTTATCAATTCTTATAAAGATAGTATTCTGCTGATTTCAAATTGGTACTCTGGAATATCTTTTTCCATTTTAAGTGCTTCTACGATATCAAAATCTGTAAATTCACCTTGCTGGTATCCAACCACTCTGTTCGTTTTGCCGGCACAGAGAATGTCAGCCGCATAGGCTCCCATAATAGAAGCATAAAAACGGTCTTTACAGGTAGGGGAACCACCACGCTGCATATAACCAAGAATTGTTGCACGTGTCTCAATTCCAGTAGCCGCTTCAATTCTTCTAGCCATAGAAGTGGAATGTCCAATTCCCTCTGCGTTAATAATGATATGATGTGTCTTCCCTCTTTTTCTATTATTAATGATATTATTAATAATTTTCTGTTCATCATAATCATACTTTTCAGGAAGAAGAATATCTTCTGCGCCATTTGCAACGCCACACCAAAGGGCAATATATCCCGCATTTCTTCCCATCACCTCAATGATACTACATCTTTCATGAGAAGAGGAAGTATCACGTACTTTATCAATCGCTGACATAGCAGTATTGACAGCCGTGTCAAATCCAATTGTATAATCCGTGCAGGCAATATCAAGATCAATTGTTCCCGGAACACCAACTACATTGATTCCATGTTTTGCAATGTCTAGCGCTCCTCTATAAGATCCGTCGCCACCAATCACAACAAGACCCTCGATTCCGTATTTTTTACAGACATCCGCTCCCTTTTTCTGACCTTCTTCTGTACGAAACTCTGCACATCTTGCAGTCCCAAGGATGGTTCCTCCTCTTTGAATCGTATCCGATACATTTCTCGCTTCTAAATCTATAATTTCTTCATTCAAAAGACCCTGATAGCCTTTTTTGATTCCTTTTACCTTTACGCCATTCGCAATTGCTTTACGGGTCACAGCACGAATCGCCGCATTCATTCCCGGTGCATCACCGCCACTTGTAAGTACCCCTATTGCTGTTATTTTCTTAGCCATTTGCATACCTCCCGTCTTTATTTTCTACATTTTAATTCATTTTAAAGGCTTTTTCAATCTATTTCGTATTTGCTTACACGATTTTAACGTTTTCCTGTCCAAACGCTTCATTTAGTCTTGTCGCCAGCTCTTTATTCGCTAATACATTTTGATTGGCCGGCAAAGATTTTTTCGTTTTTGTTTCAGCAACATAGATAATAACCTGATCACGTCCTTCCGAAAACTTCAGATATTCCATCAGCTCTTTTTCGCGAAGTTGAAACTGTTCCATCGTGTCAAATTTCACCCAGACTTTTTTAGTTATCTCCTCAAATGGAGTGATCCGTTCACAGATTAGCTTTCCTTCTTTATCCTCTTCAATCGATGCGCGACCTCTTACAAAGATTTTACTGTCTTCGTTCAGATACTCCGCATATTTTTCATAGTCTCTTGGAAAGATAATCACTTCAACCGTTCCCACTAAATCTTCTACTGTAATAAATGCCATTACTTTATTATTCTTGGTATACTTTATCTTCTTTTCCGATACCATTCCTCCAACGATTACTGTCGCGCCATCCTCTACTGCCACTGTGTTCGATGTTTCATCCAGCTGAAAATCAGATGTGATTGCAGTAATGTTTTTTCTCCAGAAGGGTTCATATTCTTCAAGCGGGTGTCCACTTACGTAGACTCCCAGAACTTCCTTCTCAAGCCCAAGCATGACTTCCTTTGGATACTCACAAACGTCTGGAAGAATGATTCCATAGCTTTCTTTTTCTTCTTCCGTCACCAGATCAAATAGCGTCATCTGTCCAGACATACTTTTTTTCTTTTCATTCTGAACCGTTTCAACAATTGCTGCATAAACGCTCATAAACTGCTGCCTGTTTCCTCCCAGACAATCAAGTGCACCCGCTTTGATAAAATTCTCGATGGCTCTTTTATTCAGGTCATGTTCTACATTTCTGGTGATAAAATCTTTGATTGAACTATAAGAACCATTTTTTTGTCGTTCCAGCACGATTTCTTCTATAATTGGTCGTCCGACTCCCTTGATTGCCGTCAATGCATAGCAAATATCACTTCCAACCACCGAAAAGCCAGCCTCTCCTCGGTTAATATCAGGTGGGAGAATTGAAATCCCCATACTCCTGCATGTCAGAATATACTCTGCAACTTTTCCAGGATTATCAATTACAGATGTTAGCAATGCTGCCATGAATTGAACCGGAAAATAATATTTCAAATATGCTGTCTGATAGGAGACAACTGCATAAGCTGCTGCATGCGATTTATTAAATGCATATTTTGCAAAATCCATCATATTATCATAAATTTTCTCACCAACCGAAACCGCAATTCCATTCCCAACACAGCCCGGTATCTGTTTGTCCGGATTTCCATAGATAAAATTATTCCGTTCCTGTTCCATTACATCAAGTTTTTTCTTTGACATGGCACGGCGAACTTCATCACTACGCCCCAGTGTATAGCCTCCAAGATCACGTACAATCTGCATTACCTGTTCCTGATATACGATACAGCCATATGTTGGTGCCAGGATTGGTTCCAATTGGGGGCATAAATAGGTGATTTGATCCTGGCTGTTTTTCCCCTTAATATATTGTGGAATAAACTCCATCGGACCTGGTCTGTAAAGTGAGATTCCCGCTATAATATCTTCCAGGTTCTGTGGCTTTAACTCCTTCATAAAGTTCTTCATGCCGCCACTTTCCAGCTGAAATATACCTTCTGTTCTGCCACTTCCAATGGATGAGAGAACCTGTTTATCATCATAATCAATTTCATGCAGATCTAGTTCCGTACCTGTACTGTTCTTAATAAATCTGATAGCATTCTGAATCACTGTCAGTGTACGTAATCCAAGAAAGTCCATTTTCAATAATCCAAGCTTTTCCAGTGTCGTCATTGGAAATTGTGTAGTAATCGAACCATCAGACCCCCTGGATAGGGGAACAAATTCTTCTGCTGGCAAAGGACAGATTAATACCCCCGCCGCATGCATAGAGGTATGTCTTGGAAGGCCTTCTAGACGTTTACACATATCAATTAAGAATCTGACCTGTTCTTCTCTTTCGTAAAGTCCCCTGAATTCCGGATTAATCTCAAGCGCTCTGCTAATTGTAATATTTAGCTCATTTGGAATCATTTTCGCAATAGAGTCAACATAGGCATAAGGCAGATCCATAACCCTGCCAACGTCTCTGATAACACCCTTTGCTGCCATTGTTCCAAATGTTACGATTTGTAC
>CANRNK010000118.1 GCA_947631985.1 uncultured Lachnospiraceae bacterium
CTGAAAATGATTCCTTTCTATAATCATTAACTTGATTTTTCATTAGGAGATAAAAATGAGAATAAATATATTACAAGATCACCCACTCTTTTTAAATCTATCCCCCGAACAAATTCATTATTTATCGGAATACTATCGATTTACCGAAAAAAAATATCATAAAAATGAGTATCTATTGCTAGAAGGAGAATTCGTTGAGTATGTCGGTATTATAGCCAAAGGTACTATTTTGATGGAAAAAAATGACATTTCTGGAAACCAGTATTTCTTTACTGAATTACGAGAACACGAGATTTTCGCCGAACCTTTCATAGATCATTCTGTAAGAACAAGTTTTGTCAATTACAAAGCAATTACAAACTGTACCATCTATCTATTTCATTATACAGACCTATGGAAACGTTTGAATCAGCCTGATCTTGCTCATATCATTTTTACCGAGAATCTATTCTGTCTCCTAGCCAGAAAAACACGTGGCCTCCTTCTAAAGATGGAGCTACTATCTAAAAAGACTATTCGTGAGCGAATCTTAACCCTTTTATTCATGTTGAAATCCAATCCGGATTTACTTGGATTTTCCAAGCCGTCTGAACAAACACTAACCTTAAAAGATTATTCTTCTGATACACTTATTGCAGTCCCATTGAATCGGACTGAATTAGCCGAATATCTTTGCGTTAATCGAAGTGCTCTTGTCAGAGAATTATCTCATATGAAAAATGAAAAGTTATTGGATTATGAAGATTATATTTATCACCTTAGTCCTTCCTAAAAACTCATGACTCATCCATGTCCTTATATTTTTCTTCCAGTTCAATTAACATCTTACTATATTTATCCTGTATTCCATTTTGCCTTGCTTCCGCTTCAAACACATCTGTCAGATCATTCACTCGTTTGAGTGTCTCCTCTGGCAGTTTTTGTCCAGCAAATACATAGACAACGGCGTCCTCTTTGATAATATGACGTTGCAGATGGTTCGTATACCCGACTGCATTCGCGATAATATCTAACTTTGCCTCAGAATTCCCTGCTTTATAAGACTCAATTGCTGCTAATAATTCGCTCACAAATAATCTGCCCCAGTCATGTTCCACTAACATACCGTGTTTTACCAGATTTGTCCCCATCTGTCCCAGTTGTTCCTGCATTTCTTTGAATAGGAATTTTTCTTCTTTTCCATGGTGATGTAAATCAGCATAATTTTTAATGAAATCCACCATCTTGGAAAAATCATCATATTCAATTTCATTTTCATTCATAAAGCGTGTGCATGCAATTCTTACCACCTGTAGCATTCTTACAATATTAACATGTTCTTCCATCATCAATTCTATACTTGTCATTTTTTATTTTCCCTTCTTATTTCAAATAGATTTTCTTCTGCTTTTCCATATCCATAATCGCTTTCCTTAAGTATCCCCTTAATGTAAGCTTCCCGAAGCAGGTGATAATGGTTGCTATCTCCTCCAACTTCATCCCAATGTGGTTTGTGAATATCTGTTGTTCGCACCCATTGAACATGCTCTTCATCCTGCTCTTTGATTTCATTAACATGGTCACATGGCATCCCATCTAAAAGAGTATCGTTAATTGCCTTAAATGCTTCTTTTGCATTTGTAATACTGAAGTCTTTCCCTCTTTTCACACCCTCATCATAAAAAATACCACGGATTGCTTCCATACTGTCCGGTTTCATCTCGATAAGAGTTGTGACTGCTGCTGCAAGTCTGGACTCTGTTTTGACAATCTCAGCCTGAAGCCAGCCATGAATATTTTCGTGATTGATCATTTCTTCCAGTTCTCCGGTTGCAATTTCTCCATATTTTTGATCTAGTTGTTTTGTCGCTTCTGGCTGCTTTTCTTCTAAAAACATCTCTATCTTGCTGGATATCGTACTTTGAATCTCAATTTTTTGATACAGCCAATAATGAATTGGTCCTAAAAATGCGCTCATAATGATCTCCTATTAACTCTTGTTGTTCTATTTTTTTCATTATATCTTCCTTATTCCTCAATTTGTGTAGCCATGGCTACACTTTCATTAAATTGCATGTGATATATTATTCTTGTACTCAATGAATAATTAAAATAAGGAGGTTTTTGTATGCAAACAATAAATAAAAACATGATTATAGGTGAAATCTTAAGAATTGACAGTGGTCTGGTTCCAATTTTACTAGACGCAGGAATGCATTGCCTTGGATGTCCTTCTTCCCAGATGGAATCCTTAGAAGATGCCTGCATGGTTCACGGCATGGATGTAGATGTGCTTGTTGGAAAGCTGAACGCACAGTTAGAAACTGTTTCTGTTTAAGTTTTTTAGTTTTAACCCTTCAAATTTATATCTTGAAGGGTTATCTCTTTATCATAAAAAGGAGTTTTCCGAACGCAATCGGAAAACTCCTTTTTTAAGTTCTGTAACATATTCTTTTAAGATATTCCTTTTAGGACAGTTCTGTTAAAATCACCTGTCTTATTCCAAAAATAATTTGATATCGTCTTCTACTGATCCAATTCCAGCAATTCCAAAGTTTTCAACCAGCACATTTACAACATTTGGTGAAAGAAAAGCTGGCAGTGTTGGTCCCAGGTGAATTTTCTTCACTCCAAGATAGAGAAGGGAAAGTAATACAATGACTGCCTTCTGTTCATACCATGCAATATTAAATGCGATTGGCAAGTCGTTAATGTCATCAAGCCCAAATACTTCCTTAAGTTTTAGTGCAATGACAGCCAGCGAATAGGAGTCATTACATTGACCTGCATCCAGAACTCTTGGGATTCCATTGATGTCACCAAGTTCAAGCTTATTATACTTATATTTTGCACATCCGGCTGTCAAAATAATGGTATCACTCGGAAGTGCTTTGGCAAAATCAGTGTAATATTCTCTTGATTTTTGACGTCCATCACATCCTGCCATGACGAAAAACTTCTTAATGGCGCCTGATTTCACCGCGTCAACCACCTGATCTGCAAGTGCCAGTACTTGGTTGTGTGCAAATCCTCCAACGATTTCCCCTTTTTCAATCTGAATTGGAGGCAGGCATTTCTTAGCCATTTCGATGATTGCCGAAAAATCTTTTCGATCATTTTCATCCTTATTAATATGTACACAGCCTTCAAATCCAGAAGATCCAGTCGTAAAAACTCTTTCTTTATAAGACTGGCTTGGTGGCACAATACAATTGGTCGTCATCAGAATTGGCCCCTGGAAGCTTTCGAATTCTTCTTTTTGTTTCCACCATGCGTTACCATAGTTTCCTACAAAATTGGTGTATTTTTTAAATGCTGGATAATAATGTGCAGGAAGCATTTCTGAATGGGTGTAGACATCTACCCCTGTTCCCTGTGTCTGCTCGAGAAGCTGTTCTAAGTCTTTCAGATCATGTCCCGAAATCAAAATACCAGGATTACTTCCAACACCGATATTCACTTTGGTGATTTCTGGATGTCCGTAGCTTTCTGTATTAGCCTGATCAAGAAGTGCCATTCCATCAACTCCGAATTTACCAGTTTCCAGCGTTAGGCTGATTAGTTCATCAACACTCACTGTTTCGTCCAATGTTTTTGCCAGCGCTTTCTGCATAAAAATATGGATTGCTTCCTGATCGTAAGAAAGTTCATTTGCATGTTTAAGGTAAGCAGAAAGACCTTTTAATCCATAGAGAATTAACTCACGAAGACTTCTTACGTCTTCGTCTTTGGTTGTAAGAACTCCAACGAAAGGAGCTTTTGCATCCATCTGTTCTCTGCTTAGCGTATTCCAGATTGCAGCTTCGTGAAGCTGTGACTGATCTATCACTTTTTTTAATAGTTCCTCTTTCATTGCCAACGTCTCCGCCACTCTTGCATAGAATATTTCCTGATCAAAGTTTGCATTGGTTATTGTTGTAAAAAGATTTAAAACAATGTAATGATTTACCCTTTCTTCTATCCCTTCACCCTGATTTCTTAGTACGGTGGTTACTTCTGAAAGACCCTTCGTTACATAAATCAGCAAATCCTGCATATTTGATAATTCTGGTGATTTTCCACATACTCCGGCCATTGTACATCCTGTACAACCTGCTGTTTCCTGACATTGATAACAAAACATTTTGTTCTCCATTTTTTGCTCCCATCTGCATGTTCTTTCCATACATTCCTTATCTTTTTTTACTTTTGTTTCCTTTTGCCATTTGCGCTTGCCTCTTTATTTCTGCAAATTGCTTGCTTTGTTTCTGCAATTGAGTATAATATAGTAAGTATCTCTTCTTTGTAGCCATGGCTACATTTTTCCAATGAAACACTACTAGATTATAATGGAGGAACCTGCTATGGAAAAATACTATGAAATCATTGGGCAATGCTCTTTGTTTGAAACAATCATGCCAGAGGAACTGAAAACGCTTCTTTCTTGTATGAATTCCTATCAAAAACACTATGAAAGTGATGAATATATCTTTTTTACCGGAAGCGAAATCAACTATGTTGGAATCGTACTCGCCGGCTCTCTTGAAATTTTGAAAGAGGATATGGCCGGTTCCAGGCATATCCTGGATTTTCTTGGTCCCTCAGATATTTTTGCTGAAGGAATTGCATGCACGAAGAAACATGTCTCTCCCGTTACCGTCCGAACAAAGGAACCCTCACTTATTCTTTTTATTCCATTTGAGAAAATCATTAAAACCTGCAGTAACGCTTGTGGATTTCATTTCCAGCTAATCAAAAATATGATGATGCTTCTAGGTGAAAAAAACTACAGTATGAATCAGAAAATGGAGCTTTTGATCCTGAAAGGGATGCGTGAAAAGCTTGCTTCCTATTTGTTATTGGAATCAAATAAGCATAAAAGTCTCACTTTTCAGGTGATCCCAAACCGGAATGAACTGGCTGAATACCTAAATGTCTCACGTACCTCTATGTGCAGAGAGCTTGCAAGAATGAAAGACCAAGGTATGTTGGACTATTATCAGCATTCCTTTAAAATTTTGTCGATTGAAAAATTAAAACAGTGTCTGATTGAAGAATAAACTCCTCTTTGTGACGATATCACAGAAGCATTTTACCCCTATCCCTTATACTCACATAACAATATAAGAAACGAGGTACCTTATGCGCAACCACAAACTACTATTTACGATTACACTTTCTTATTTTTTACTAGGATTTGTAAATATTCATTTTGCTCTACTTGGAATTTTCTGTATGACCATTCCCTTTTTTCTCGTGTTCAAGACGAAGAAGAAAACCTGGTGCCAGGGCTACTGTCCACGTGCAGCACTTTACACGACCACATTGAAACACAAAGGATGGAACTCTTTGAATACCCCAAACTATTTTGTTCACGGAGAGATGCGATGGGTTATGCTCACCTATTTTGCTGTTAGTCTGTTTTTTATTACGATGACAACCATTGCTGTTGCAAAAGGTGTCCGCGCTCCAATGAATTATCTTAGATTTTTTGTTGTATATCCAATTCCTTTTTCCATGCCACAGCTAATTCAGTTTTCAAAAGTTACCCCCTGGATTACCCATCTGGCATATCGTTTTTATTCCATGATGATGACCACTACGATTCTTGGGTTTACATTAGGACTTATTTACAGACCCAGAACCTGGTGTACGATTTGTCCGGTCGGAACAATGTCGGACTCTCTCTTAAAGAAGAAAAGGAGATAACGTATGGATTCTATTATTTTTTATTCAATCGCAGGTGTTTTACTTATTTTATCTTTTTTTAAAGACAAGAAAAAAACAAAAATGGCTTTAAAAAAAGCCTGGAAAGCATTTGAGAATATCCTGCCAGAATTTCTTGTAGTCATTTTGCTGGTCGGTTTTATGCTTGCAATTCTGGATGCCGATACGATATCCGGCATTATTGGTGCGAAATCAGGTTGGTTTGGCGTCATTCTTGCTTCTATCATTGGTTCTATCACTCTAATTCCTGGATTTGTAGCCTTTCCGACTGCTGCGATTCTACTCGAAAACGGTGCTGGCTATATGCAGATTGCTGCTTTTATCTCGACCCTGATGATGGTTGGAGTCGTTACAATGCCCGTTGAAATCAAATATTTCGGAAAAAAATCTACGCTTCTGAGAAACCTGAGCGCATTTTTATTCTCATTTCTCGTTGCTTTTATCATCAATCTAGTTGTCTAAATCACCCGCTCAGATTTTGAGCATAACAATCGCTATGATTTTTCAGAGATTATGTTGCGTTTCATTCGCAGTCAGGAGGTACCCATGAAAAACTGGATAAAAAGATATCGTTTTTTTCTTCTCACACTACTTGCTATGTTACTTCTTACTCTTTTCAATAGAACCCTCGGTTTAAAGGCCCTTTCTATCACAGGGAATTCAATCGGGGAAATGATGTTAATCATCCCCCCTATTTTTGTTTTATTAGGACTATTAGATGTCTGGGTTCCCAGGGAAACCATGATTCGTTACATGGGAGAAGGTTCTGGATTAAAGGGAATCCTACTCTCTATCTTCATTGGATCTGCTGCCGCGGGCCCTCTCTACGGTGCATTCCCTGTTGCTGCAGTCTTCATGAAAAAAGGGGTGAAATTCTCAAATATACTAATTTTTCTTGGTGCCTGGTCTACCACTAAAATTCCTATGTTCCTATTTGAGATTGGTTCCTTGGGAGCACGCTTTGCCATAACAAGACTATTGATTGATATCCCTGGAATTATTATCATTGCTTATTTCATCAATCGAATGCTTTCAAAAAAAGAAATTGAAGAAATGTATGCAAAAGCAAAGACGCTGGATTAACTCCAGCGTCTTTATTTTTCAGACAACTCCTTTCTGCTTTCTCTGTATTCCAAGGGCGTTAAATTCATGTACTTTTTAAATAACTTGCAAAAATAACTATTACTACTAAACCCTGTCTGCAATGCTATTTCTACCACCGTAAGATTTGTTGTCTCAAGCAATCTTGCAGCGACAGTGATTCTATGTATCAAGAGGTACTCAAACGGAGATAGTTTTAGTTTTCTTTGAAAGCATCTGCAACACTCACTTTTACTGACATTGATTGCTTTGCAAATATCCTCTAATGCAATTCTCTTAAAATAATTTTTTCTGATAAATTCTATCGCATTATAGATGCGCTCTTCATCCAGGTCCTTTGCCTTCTTGATTTCACTTTGGAACCTCCATTGTCTGCTTACAAATTCGAACCAGACCTCGCACAGAAGGCCTCGTATTCTATATTCAAAACCATACTCTTCTTCTGTATATAAGTTATAAATCTGATGTAGGTTTTGAATCACATTTGCTTTCCATTCTTCTTCCGGTTTGATCAGCTCATACTGTAGATTCATGTTTGAAATAAAGGGCGTCACATACTTGGTCGTTACTAAAAAGCCTTTTTCAGTTCCAAGGACAGAAGGGCTTACTACGATAGAAAACATATAGGAAGGTTGATCACCATACGGTCTCATGCTGTGAAGAACATTTGCATTGATAAAAATACCCTCTCCTTCTTTTAATAGAAAGGTATCCTGTCCAATTGAAAATTCTGTAATCCCACACGTTACGACAACAAACTCCAT
>CANRNK010000119.1 GCA_947631985.1 uncultured Lachnospiraceae bacterium
AACCAGCTCAAGATACAACGTGACATAGATAAAAATCAGAATTGGTATCAAAACAACCATTACAATTGACAAAACTCCAGTGATTCTTTTTAAATGCAACAGTCCTCTATCCATATTTTTTCTCCTCGATCAATCTTATTAATGATATTCCGGCAGTTTCTCTAGCTCCCTTTTTCTTTAAATATAACAAGTACCAGCCACATTTGTAAATAACCAACTTTTACTTCCATCAAAAAACCGCAACCCTCTATTTCTAAAGGATTGCGGTATTTTTTTTATCTATTTGATTCTATTAAAATGATTACTCGAGAATTATAGCAACACGTCCTGAACCAACTGTACGTCCACCTTCACGAATAGCGAATGTAAGACCCTGATCCATAGCGATTGGGTGAATTAATTCGATTGTCATTTCGATATTGTCTCCAGGCATACACATTTCAACGCCTGCTGGCAAGTTACAAACACCAGTGATATCTGTTGTTCTGAAGTAGAACTGTGGTCTATAGTTATTGAAGAAAGGAGTATGACGTCCACCTTCATCTTTTGTCAAAACGTAAACCTGAGCTGTAAATTTTTTGTGACATTTGATTGAACCTGGTTTCGCAAGAACCTGTCCTCTTTCGATATCTTTTCTATCAACACCACGAAGAAGCGCTCCGATGTTGTCACCAGACTGTGCTTCGTCAAGAAGTTTACGGAACATTTCGATACCTGTTACAACAACTTTTCTGGATTCTTCTTTGATACCAATGATTTCAACTTCATCCTGAATGTGAAGAACACCAGTTTCTACTCTACCAGTAGCAACTGTTCCACGTCCTGTGATTGAGAATACATCTTCTACAGGCATAAGGAAAGGTTTATCTGTATCACGTACTGGATCTGGAATAAAGTTATCAACAGCTTCAATCAGTTCAAGAATTTTGTCGCCCCATTCGCCATTAGGATCTTCAAGTGCTTTTAAAGCTGAACCCTGGATAACTGGTGTGTCATCGCCTGGGAAATCATAATCAGACAATAATTCTCTAACTTCCATTTCAACAAGTTCAAGAATTTCTGCATCATCAACCATATCACATTTGTTCATGAATACTACTACATGAGGAACACCAACCTGACGGGAAAGTAAGATATGCTCTTTTGTCTGAGCCATAACACCGTCTGTAGCTGCAACAACGAGGATTGCTCCATCCATCTGAGCTGCGCCGGTGATCATGTTCTTAACGTAATCGGCATGTCCTGGGCAGTCAACGTGTGCATAATGTCTTTTGTTTGATTCATATTCAACATGTGATGTTGAGATTGTGATTCCACGTTCTCTTTCTTCTGGTGCTTTATCGATCATATCGAATGCAATTTCCTGACCAGTTCCAAGTCTAAGATTAAGAGTTTTTGTGATAGCAGCTGTTAAAGTAGTTTTACCATGATCAACGTGACCAATGGTACCAATATTACAGTGTGGTTTGTTTCTTTCGAATTTAGCTTTAGCCATTTCTGAAAATCCTCCTTTAAAGTTCGTTCATTTTTATTTTAGATTTAGTTCATCTACTCGATTACCTTTGATTATAGTAAATAACCAAAGGTTTTTCAAGCATAATTTCGTTGATGATTTGTCTTTTCAGTCAGTATGAATTATTTTGCTTTTGAAGCAAGTACTTTTTCCTGAACTGATTTTGGAACTGGTTCGTATTTTTCAAAGAACATAGAGTAGTTTCCACGTCCCTGAGTCTTAGAACGAAGGTCAGTTGAGTAACCAAACATTTCAGCAAGTGGTACAAATCCTCTGACGATTTTACCACCGCCAAGATCATCCATACCTTCAATACGTCCACGACGTGAATTGATATCGCCAATAACATCACCCATATACTCTTCAGGCATCGTTACTTCAACTTTCATGATAGGCTCAAGAAGTACTGGTGCACCCTTCTGCATTGCTTCCTTAAATGCAAGCGAACCTGCAATATGAAATGCCATTTCAGAAGAATCGACTTCATGGTAAGAACCATCATATACAATCGCATGAACACCCACAACTGGGAATCCACCAAGTACACCTGCTCTGGTTGCTTCTTCAATACCCTGACCAATTGCTGGAACATATTCCTTTGGAATCGATCCACCAACAACCTGAGATTCGAATTTGAATAGTTCATCACCATTCGCATCCATAGGAGCAAATTTAACTTTACAGTGACCGTACTGTCCACGTCCACCTGATTGTTTTGCATATTTACTATCAACGTCAACCGCTTTTGTGATTGCTTCTTTGTAAGCAACCTGTGGCGCACCAACGTTTGCTTCTACCTTGAACTCACGAAGAAGTCTGTCAACGATAATTTCAAGATGAAGCTCGCCCATACCAGCGATGATTGTCTGACCAGTTTCCGAATTGGTATGTGCGCGGAATGTGGGATCTTCTTCTGAAAGTTTCGCAAGAGCTTCTCCCATTTTTCCCTGTCCTGCTTTTGTCTTTGGCTCGATTGCAAGCTCAATAACCGGTTCAGGGAATTCCATTGACTCAAGAATTACAGGATGTTTTTCATCACAGATGGTATCACCAGTTGTTGTGAATTTAAACCCAACCGCTGCAGCGATATCTCCAGAATATACTTTATCAAGTTCTTCTCTTTTATTGGCATGCATCTGAAGGATACGTCCAATACGTTCTTTTTTATTCTTTGTTGCATTTAGGATATAAGATCCGGCATTTACTGCTCCAGAATACACACGGAAGAAAGCAAGCTTTCCAACGAATGGATCCGCCATAATCTTAAACGCAAGCGCAGCAAATGGTTCGTCATCTGTAGAATGTCTTACAATCGCTTCTCCCTCAAGATCAGTTCCCTCAATTGCAGGAATGTCTGTTGGTGCCGGCATGAATTCAATTACAGCATCAAGAAGTTTCTGAACCCCTTTATTTCTGTAAGCTGTTCCACAACACACAGGGATTGCTCTACAATCGCAGGTTCCCTTTCTAAGTGCTGCTTTCAGCTGTTCGTTTGTAGGTTCTTCCCCTTCAAGGTACATCATCATCAGTTCATCATCTAATTCACTGATTTTTTCAACAAGCTCTGCACGATAAAGTTCTGCATCATCTTTCATGTCTGCTGGGATTTCTTCGATAGAAATATCTTCCCCTTTATCATCATTGTAAATATATGCCTGCATTTCAAACAAATCTATGATTCCCTTGAAATCGTCTTCTTTACCTATTGGTAGCTGAATACAGATTGCATTTTTACCAAGTCTTGATTTAATCTGATCTACTGCACCATAGAAGTTAGCACCTAGGATGTCCATTTTGTTGATAAATGCTAATCTTGGTACCTTATATGTATCAGCCTGTCTCCACACATTTTCTGATTGCGGTTCAACGCCGCCCTTTGCACAGAAAACACCTACTGCACCGTCAAGTACACGTAAGGAACGTTCTACTTCAACGGTAAAGTCTACGTGTCCTGGTGTGTCAATGATATTAACACGATGTTCCTGAGCGCCATTTTTTTTAACATTGTGCTCTTGTAACGTCCAGTGACATGTTGTAGCGGCTGATGTAATTGTGATACCTCTTTCTTGTTCCTGCTCCATCCAGTCCATCGTAGCAGTTCCTTCATGAGTATCACCAATTTTATAGTTTACACCAGTGTAGAATAAGATACGCTCAGTCAGCGTTGTCTTACCTGCATCAATGTGAGCCATAATACCAATGTTTCTGGTTTTCTCTAATGGATATTGTCTTCCAGCCAAGGTATTTCCTCCTTTTAGAATCTGTAGTGAGCAAATGCTTTATTTGCTTCAGCCATTTTATGCATATCTTCTTTTTTCTTAACGGCAGCGCCTGTGCTGTTTGCTGCATCAAGAATTTCATTTGCCAGTCTTTCTTCCATGGTCTTCTCGCCTCTTTTGCGAGAATATGTGGTCAACCAACGAAGTGCAAGCGCCTGACGTCTGTCAACTCTAACTTCAATTGGTACCTGGTATGTTGCTCCACCAATACGTCTTGCTTTTACTTCAAGAACAGGCATGATGTTATTCATAGCCTCTTCAAAAACATCAAGCGCTGGTTTATCTGCTTTTGCTTCCATTCTTGCGAATGCTCCGTATACAATTTTCTGAGCTACGCCTTTTTTACCATCTAACATGATATTATTTACAAGTTTCGTAACTACCTTATTGTTGTATAACGGATCTGCTAATACGTCTCTTTTTTGTATATGTCCTTTACGTGGCACGGTTCTTCCCTCCTTATTATAATTCGACAATAATGTCTTAATAGATCATCGGTACTCACAATGATAAAAATGTGTTCGCGCTGTTTTTCATTTATCTACGCACCAAGATGCCCAAATCTGAACTCCAACACTAACTTAAGTTTAACTGTGGTACTTGCAAATAGTGTAAACTATTTTGCAGCTTTAGGTCTCTTAGCACCGTATTTTGAACGAGCCTGTCTTCTGTTAGCAACTCCCGCTGTATCAAGTGTACCTCTGACAATGTGGTATCTTGTACCTGGTAAGTCTTTAACTCTACCACCTCTGATAAGAACAACACTATGTTCTTGCAGATTGTGGCCTTCTCCTGGAATATAACTTGTTACTTCAATTCCATTTGAAAGACGAACTCTTGCGATTTTTCTAAGAGCCGAGTTAGGTTTTTTAGGTGTAGCTGTCTTAACAGCTGTACAAACACCTCTTTTCTGTGGTGCTGAAACATTTGTAGCTTTCTTTTTCAAGGAGTTATATCCTTTTTGAAGAGCTGGTGCTGTCGAATTCTTTTCAGATGTTTGTCTTCCTTTTCTAACTAACTGGTTAAATGTTGGCATTCCGATTCACCTCCTGTGATTTAAACTGTTTGTATCCTTCAACCTAAAAAAGGCTGAACGTATCGATGCACAATAAAAAAAACACTTTTGTGCATGCTAAATAATTATACGTTCCGCCTCTGCGATTGTCAATTCTTTTTTTATGAACTTTTGTCTATTGTTTTTATTGGATCTGATTCCCCTCCTGCCTATCGAACCACCTTTAGATGCCGGCTTGTCTTCTTCCTCTTTCTTCCGAGGATAAAAGGCAGATACGTATTCATCACATAGATAATAACAAGTTCTATTCCCAGAACAAAAAAGGTTAAACAGATGTAAAAAACAGATTGCCCTGCCAGGGGTACATACTGTTTTACAAAATAAGACAGGTTGATTGCCACAATCATCACCTTGCAATCCAGATGTGTCACCATTATAATAAGTGAATTCTTTCCTAAATAGGATAACGCTTTACTGTACTTTATGTTATTGCAGATTAAAATAACAAAAGCCGATCCTGAAAGCGCTGCTAAAAAAAAGAAAATTGGTTGATTGATTACCAACGTATGCAAGTCAACTCTTTGATTGGATAAACCAGTCGCAACGCTTAACAGAAGGCACATTACACATAGAAAGAGTTCTTTTTTGTTTACCCTCTCCTTGTTGTTAAGATAATCAGCCACAAAATATCCCGCACTGATAAAAAGATATCCAAAGCATCCTCGCAGAATCGATGTAAAAAAGTATCCAATCCATGGAATTGGCATACTCTGCAACACCGGATAATGTTCTTTAAACAGCGGTGCCCCAAAGGATGTTATAACAGCCATTGCAACCGTTATAAGGATCGTATTCCTTCTATTGCTATGCTTCCTTGTTAGTAAAAAAGCAACCTCTCCAAAAAAGAGGGCTGGTAAAAACCATAAAACTGACATTCCATACAAAGTAACTGCTTCGATTCCCGATCTTTGCAGATCAA
The DNA here is from genome assembly GCA_947631985.1 of uncultured Lachnospiraceae bacterium. Taxonomy (GTDB): domain Bacteria; phylum Bacillota; class Clostridia; order Lachnospirales; family Lachnospiraceae; genus SZUA-378. The sequence continues at coordinate 5,787 of CANRNK010000119.1, forward strand.
CAATCGTACGATTGTCCTGCTTTAAGATTAGATAAACTAAGTCAATCAACAAATAAAGAATGCTAAACGTCAGATAAGGAAACAGTATGCTCTTTGCCTTTCGTTTGACGAGTTCTGAAAACTTTTTACTTTCTTCATTCTTTTTTCTGATCAGAATGCCTGACAAGACAAAAAATAATGGCATATGGAACGAGGCAATCCAGGTAAGGACATTCTCTTCGAGAAAGGTAGAATGCCCGACTACTACCAGAATAATTCCAATTCCTTTTGCCATATCAAGTGAATTAATTCTATTTTTATCCATTTATAATATCCGAATCATGAAAGTGTTTTTTAAAATCTCTTCTATATAAATAGTACAAAAAAGAAAACAACATACCCATCATTAAAATCAGGACAACGCCATAGTAAGTCTGGTCTGGTCTTACCGAGGCAGACATAGCAACTTTATCCTCTGCTATTGACACAAGATTTTGCTTCATGCTTAAACTCAAAAAACAAAAACCACTGATTGCTGTTGCCATACACATCATAACAAGTGATGCAATTACCTTCTTTTTTATCTTTATTCTATTTTTTCTCATCATAAATTCCTCACGTAAAAAAAAGACAGCATTATCCATAACATGAATTGTGGCTCTTTTCATTTTAGCCTAATTACTTTATAATTATAATACAAGTAATTCTAAAATGAAATAGTAATCTTTTCTATTTTAAAAAAGTATCCGTGTTGGAACACACGAGTAAGGAGGCCGGGATGAAAAAACGATCCAATAAGAAAATTTTGGTAAAAAGTAGTCTGCTTGGGCTTCTTGTGGTCACCAGCCTTGGTTGCTCCCCTTCTGCCCAGACGCAGGGGGCTGTCCCACAAGATGATCCGGCTTCAAATGATTCGGCTATTCTTCTTACCGAGCAGCCCGTTCCCTCAAGTGGAAGTAAGGAGGCCGTAGGAACAAGAAACAATGCGCCCATTTGTCTGGTTCCCCTTGCCGGTACGTTAGAACTTTATGATTCAGCTGCCGCGTCTATCGATGCTTCCAATTCAGCCGAAGGATATGTCATTGTTACTTATAAAGGCAGTTCGCCCAAAGTCAAGCTCCAGATTACAGGCACGGATTCCATCACCTACACTTATAACCTTGCAAAAAGTAGTGAAGTGTTCCCTTTATCCGCGGGTTCAGGTGTTTACAAGATAGCAGTCTATGAGAATGTGGCTGGTAACCAATATGCAACTGCAATGTCAAAGAACATTAACGCAACTGTTACGAATGTATTTGGACCTTATCTCTATCCCAACCAGTATGTTAAATTTTCTGCAGCATCGCTGACCGTTGCAAAAGCAGCCGAACTTGCCAAAAGTGCAAATAATGATCTTGATGTTGTTTCTTCTGTTTATAATTATGTGATTAAGAATGTAACCTATGATTATTCAAAAGCCAATTCTGTACAAAGTGGCTATATTCCTGATGTTGATGTCATTCTTCAGACAAATACTGGAATCTGCCTCGATTATGCTGCTCTTATGACATCCATGCTTCGAAGCCAGCGAATTCCAACACGGCTCGAAGTTGGATATGCCGGAGAAGCTTACCATGCATGGATCAGTACCTATATAACTGACATTGGTTGGGTAAATGGAATTATCGAATTCGATGGTAAGAACTGGGAATTAATGGATCCTACTTTTGCCGCTAACTCAAG
>CANRNK010000120.1 GCA_947631985.1 uncultured Lachnospiraceae bacterium
GAGAAGGATACTGCAGAGATTCTTCCATTTCCTACAAGACCAATTCGTCTTTATTCGACAATGGTTTCTGCAGGTGCCGGTAATTTCTTAGAAGGCGAAGAATATGAAATGGTTGAAGTCGGTGACGAAGTTCCAGCAGATGCTGACTTCGGTGTTAAAATCACCGGAGACAGTATGGAGCCCAGATTTATTAATCATCAGACCGTATGGGTTCATCAACAGGATTCCATTTCAAATGGTGAAATCGGTATTTTCTGTTTGAATGATATGAGTTACTGCAAGAAGCTGCAAGATGATAAAGATGGATTATTCTTAATCTCTTTGAACAAAAAATACGAACCAAAACCTGTAACCAAGCATGACAGTTTCAAAATCTTCGGCAAGGTCCTGGTGTAAGTCCGTATTACTGGACACCATCTTTAGTAGAATTTGTAGTACAATCTGGCTGAGTTGCCCTACCAGACAACACATTTTATGAAAGAAGGAATATCCTATGGCAGTCAAAAGCAATTTGAAGCAAATCCGCACAGACCGTAATATTCAGCAGCATGAACTCGCTACAGCATTACAAACTGATGTGAGAACCATCAGCAGATATGAAACCGGTGCACGTTGTCCCAATATTGAAATGGCACTTCGACTCTCCGCCTATTTCAAACTTGCTGTAAACCAGCTCTTTGAGCTGGATGACATAAGACACAATCCTAAGTAATATTGGAGGTATCACTATGGAAAAAAATTATGAAATCATCGCTGTCGATTTTGATGGAACTTTATGTTTTAGTAGCTGGCCTGAGCTTGGTGAACCGAACCAGGCTCTTATTGCCTATCTAAAAAATTGGAAAAATAATGGCAACAAACTCATCCTCTGGACCTGCCGTATCGGTGACGCTTTGTCAAAAGCTGTCGAATGGTGTCAGAACCAGGGACTTGAATTTGATGCCGTAAATGATAATCTCCCGGAGATTGTTGAATACTATGGTAGCAATAGCCGGAAGATTACTTGTGATTATTATATTGATGATCGGATGATGGCGGTTCTTAAATGAACCTCCATTTTTATGCTTTTTTTTCTACATTACTATCATTCTTTAAAATGGCCTTTAGTAAATCTGAAATATTTATTTTTCCAGATTGAGCTGCTATCGCATTTGTGATCTTTAAAACAGTTTTTCCCATACTACCTTCAACAATTTTATCAATCCAATCGAGATTTTCTGCATCTATCTCCCCTAAATATGCTTTTTCCATAATTATTGTCGATGCTTCTCCAATCCCCAATACAATAGCACCAGCTACAATTGCATTAAGTACGTCCGCAGCTATATTTGCAATACCTGGGATCAGTTTTAATTGATTAATCGCTGTTTTTGCAACAATACTCACTGTTCCCGCTTCAACAATATGTGAAATAATTTGCTTCATATTATCATCATTTTGATCTAGTTTATATATCTTAGAAATTCCTGTAATGAGAGTTGTTTCAAGTGGTGTCAAAATTATTGCATCAGGAAAGTCTATTGGAATAGCTCCTACAACTGCAGCTGTTGTTGTAGCCCCAATTATCAATGCCTGTGCCTTCATTCCTTTACACTTTAACTCATATTTTTTTACTGCTTCTTCAGATATTTTAACCGCATTATCCAAATTTGCAACTGTTACCTCGATTAGTTCTTCGATACCCCTTGAAGATATATTCTCGTCTTTAGGTGCTGCTGCTAAAACTGGCATAACTGCAATAGGTCTACCCGTCTTTTTTGCAAATTTCTCAAAAGTCTCGTTTACCATTTTTATGTTATCTTCATCTTCACCTAGAAAAAATGATTTTGTCAATACAACAACGATTGGAACCTCCTTCCATTCCTTCTTAACAGCTTCCATAGTTTGAATTGTCTGCTTTGTAAATCTCTTTGATGTTGCATCTACACAGAACCAAAGCATATGGATTCGAGGTTTATCATTTTTTAAACCATCTTTCATCCAACTCTTCATATCGAATACTGCTTTCTTTGTATTAAAGAAATTATATTCAAATCCTCGACTATCAATAAGTCTAAAATTTAGTTCCTCAGACTCATAAGGTTCCATTTTCTCGGTTACATGTTTTCCTGTTCCTACTTTTGCTACTTCTTTACCAATCACTGTGTTAATCAATGTTGATTTTCCAGCTCCAGATGTACCTAATATGAGAATATTAGCTTTGTCTTCCATCCTTATCCCCCTTGTGATTTGCTTCTCATTACTGACTATATTCATTATAATTCCAATTATAATCAATAGCAATCTATATTAGTTTCTCTATAGACAGTGTATTTTTCGCGTATTAATATCAATATTCTTCCACAAAGACAATCCCATATATGTCACAATCTACCAGATTATTTACTTCATCTCTTTCACATTTTACTAATTCCATAAGCTTTAGTATTTGTTCTTTTGTTCCCTTATAAGCAAAACTACCCCAATCCACCTGAACCTTATCAAAAAATAGTTTTTCATAATCAAAAAGGAACTTCCATCCCCCTGCTTTTGTTATTTCATGGTTTTCTACAAGTATTTTATACGGGTTATCATTGTCCCTCCATGTTGCAAGCTTATCAGGTCTGATTTCTCCATAATATAATGTAGACATCATAAGCACATCCTCCCTTCTTAACCAATACTCCATACAACCGTAACGATATCAGAAACGTCAATATCATCTGGTTCAATATCAATATCATAACTTGATTCTTCACAACAGGATGGTTCCATGCATTTCATCAACCGATCATCCATCGGATGGGTCACTAAGTTAATCTCTCCCCAGGAATAGTCTATGGATAATATATCTCCTAACACCACTTCTGCAGCATCAGTTAATACCTTTGCTTTTTCTTTCGAATCTTTTACTGCAAGACTTAGCAATTCATTTTTAGACTCTTTTGGATCTGTAACTGTATACTCAATTGAAAACTCTGGATTCACTGAACAATTTGCCAAAGCATACAATATCTTACCAAGCATCTTATTATCCGCCCCAAATTCTAACTTCATACGATGAACATATTTATATCCTTTAAAACGCCTCTTCCAGTTTTTCTCTTTATCTTGATAACTTTCATATTCTGTATCCACATTAAAGAATATTGTTTTTAGCTCTTTTCTTTTAATCCCTAGCTTTTCAATTAAATCTTTTAATAATTCTGTTGCTTCTGTTGAATGATGTAATGTTGACTCATAATCTTTATTAACCTCTTCCATATTAATATGTAATCTGATTAAATCCGGTTTCACTGAAACCTTCCCTTTTCCAGTAACTCGTATTGTTCTCTCCATAGCTACACCTCGACATTCTCATAATACTCATAACCATTAAATAATAACTGAATAAGTTCTTTAGACAATCTCACATACTTCCCAAATGGATTTATAACAATTCCACCTATTTCTTCCCAGTCTAGTACTAAGCGAAGTATCTCTTCTATTGACTGATTTATCTGAACATTTCCAGCAGAACCTTTGTGCATTTCTTTTGATGATGTAAACACGCCCATCCACTCATTCCCATCTTCATCTGTAACTGTTTCCAACTTCATACGAAAATCTTCCTCTAATGAAAACGTCTGTCCAATCTGTGCTTTAAAAATTTCTCGTTCTGACATAAACTCCATATCAGATACATAAGGTACCGCCAATTCCCCTTTTTGTTGCATTCTCGATACCATTACTTCCATAAATAAAAGCAGTCCATTCTTATCATCCTGCAAATAAAATTGATCAATTGCTGCTTCAATTGCATTATTTCCAATTAATCCTTCACCAACTCTGCATTCTTCTCCATTTACTCTTCCCAAACAAGAATCAAACTCTGAAAGAATAATATCCATCTCTTTGTCTATGCGTGATTTGCATTCACTTATAAGTACGGCCGGTATACCGAAAAATGCCTCTGCAATACTTCCGGTAATTGCTCCAAGAGTATCAGTGTCTCCTCCTAATGAAACAGCATTTCGAATAGCATCTTCAAAGTCTTCTGCTTCTAAAAAAGCAATAATAGCTTCTGGTACTGTCTTCTGACAAGTTTCATCCATATGGTAATATGGGCGTATTTCTTCAAGCTTTCTGTTCAAATCATAATGAAATTCAGTTTCAATATATTTTTTGATTTCTTCTTTCGTCGCCTTATTTCTAGCCATATAAATTGCACTTGCCGTTGCTTCTGCCCCTTTAATTCCCTCTGGATGATTATGCGTTACTTCTGCAGTCGCTTTTGCAATCCCTCTTGTTTTTTCTAATGAATCATACATCCAACCAACAGCAGATACTCTCATCGCAGAGCCATTCCCATAACTCCCATATGGTAATGAATCTTTTTGTTTTAACCAATGGCGAAATCCACCGCCATATCCAGCATAAGGATATTTCTTCCCCCATTCTTTCATAGATATGACAACCATCTCTTTAATAGCTTCTGCAGAAGATGCAGTTCCCTCAGTTAATAGAGCCTGTGCTATTGCTAATGTCATGACACTATCATCCGTAAAATGACAACCCTTGGTAAATAGCTCAAAATCTTTCGTCTTAGCACCTCTATCAAATTCAAATGGACTTCCAATAATATCACCCAAAATAGCTCCATACATAATAGCCTCCGATCTCCGGTATTCAACCGACTTTGTTCTCATTTCTTGTTTACAAATAAAGTATACTATGACCATAACTTATTTCGGTCGCTAAGCTGGCGACACTTTTAAGTAAACAAAAAACGCCAGGTATACTGACGTTCTCTACTATACTCCAAGATATTCATTTGTATATTTAAACAAAACCAAGTTCAATTGAATAATGTCATACTGCTTATCCACAATAGCTTTCTGCACAATTAGATCCACTTTGCTATTTGGACTAAATGCCCAATCTGCTCTAGCCAGTAAACCCTTGGACTGTTCTAAATCTAATTCTAAAGCAATACATAATGCCATTACCGTTCTCTTCTTCGGATGATAATTTGCATCACATTGAATCTTAGAAAAATGTTTCCTATCTAAATTGGCTAATTTCCATACATCTTTATTATCTATCCCTGTCTGGTCAATTAGTTCAAATAGTCTATCGTGAAAGGAAGGTCCAATCTGATTGTATTTGTCAACCCAAAATTAGGTCAACTGCTCATTGAATTCTAGGTCACTTAAGACCATTTTGTGCACCCATGCGCCAGCATGGGTGCATTCTTTACATAACGTGTTCTATTGTTGCTCCGCGACTTCCTCCTTGATATGATCGAATGTAACTCCGTTTGTTCGTAGCGTCTCTCTCAGGCGGTAGGAATCCCCTTCCATATCGACCAGAATGGCTTTATAGGTCAACCGATCAACTAATGCACTTGTTATAGCTGCATCCCCGAATACTTCGTCCCATCGCTCAAATGTTAGGTTTGAAGTGATAATGGTCGATTTCTGTGAAGCACGAAGGGATAGATTGCTGAACAACAGATCTGCACCTTCCCTGTCAAACGATATGTATCCAAGTTCATCCGCTATCACGAGATCGTATTTCTCAAATCTTTTTTCATAGGAGCGTAACTTCTTGGCATCATTGCATTCCTTGAGTTCGGTTACAAGATACGGAATTGTTGTATAGAGAACCTTGTAGCCTTGCTCACAGGCTTTCATTCCAAGACCGATTGCCGTATGGCTTTTTCCTGTACCGGGATTTCCTGTCATAATAAGATTTTGCCCCTTCTGGATGAAATCCAGCGTGGCCAGCTCTGGAAGCTTTTTCTGCATGGTCTTTGGCAGACAGTCCAGCTCTAAATCTTCTAGATATTTTCGGTATGGAAATCTTGCACTGCGTATCCGATTCTCTCTGGCTCTTTTCTCTGCTTCTGCAAGTTCACAGGTCAGGAGTTTATGGAGAAAGTCCTCGTAGTCATCAGCGTCTTTTTCCAACTCCTCGAAATTTTGAGCCATTCCCTTTAATTTCAACAGCTTACAGTATTCTTTTATCTCTTCATTGATTTTTGCCTTCATCAGACTACCATCCTTTCTTCCTTGCTTTGTAACTGGCGGAGCTTATCATACTGTCCAAGTGTGCTCTTGGATTTCTGACTCAGGCGGTCTGTTCCGGTCTTCATTATGGAATTCTTATTTTCACTTATCTTGTCACATATCACCTTTACCTTGTCCGCACTCATATCCATGGGGGAGAGCGACTCCAGTTTCAATAATGCGGTTGCTACGTCGTCTACGCCTTTTTCGTATATGATTTCTAAAACCTCTAGAAAAGTTCTGGCATCACTGCTATAATAAGTTTCGAAGAGTTTTTTGATCCGGGTGTCCGACTGAAGCAGTGCTGTGCTTTGATGAAGGGCGCCTGGTTTTCTTTTCAGGGTATGCAGGTAATGATAAATATCGATTTTCCAGTCATGACCTTTAAAACTCCGCTCATGGCGCGCAACAATCTCTCCGCCATGATAGATGATGATTTTATCCGTATAGGTGCGGATGTCCACGTTTTTGCCGACCAATGTATCCGGCACGGAATAATGATTCTGTGCTACTGTTACAGTGGAATACTTATCAACGTGTCCCTCGCTTTTCTTGCAGCTCTCGAATTTCGGCATCCCAGGAAGAAGGTTCTTTTTCTCATTTTCAAATGTTTCCGCCGGAATCGTGCCATCATAGATATCTCTGGCATTCAGTTTCATGCATTCCCGGTATAGAAATTCATTCGCATCCGCAAGTGTATCAAAGACATCATTTCCAGGTCCACAGAAGACCTTTCGTCTCACATATTCAACACTGCGCTCCACATGACCTTTTTCATTTCCGCTCCGAATGTTACAGAAGCGAAAGCAGTATCCATAATAAAGTGACAACTGGGTCAGCGCCTCTGTAGGCTCTTTCTCATGAAGTCCTACAAACTTCCTGACAGCAACTCTCATGTTGTCGTAGACCATGGTGTGAAATACACCATGACAATGCGCAAAATAGTCTGCATGGGATTCCTGAAATGCAGGTGTGTCCTGTGACTTATATAGCTTTGCGTAACGGTAATTCGTTTTGGCTGCAGTGAATACTGCCATCTGGTAGTTCTTGTAACCTGTGCCATCAATATCAAGTTTTACAGTTCCCCAGTCGAATTCGGCAATATCGCCATCTTCATACTCCTGGCGGATATATGCCTCCTGGCTTCTTTCGTCGATTTTCTTAATTAGACGTTTGACAGTGGAATAGCTGATGTCATAATCTTTCTTAATCAGGTACTCATGGATATCGATTTTTTTCATCTGCTGCTTATACAGCCCTCTTGAACGACGTGTTTCATTTAATTTCAGACATTCCTCAATTACAAGCATTGCGTCTTCCGTTTTCTTTAATGGACCACGGTTATGGCTGTCATACTTTGGCTTTTCGACAAAAGCCTGGATAATTTCTGACTGTTCCAGTTCTGGATTCATGGATAGAAGCTCGTTCCGTTTCTCATCATACTCTTT
>CANRNK010000121.1 GCA_947631985.1 uncultured Lachnospiraceae bacterium
CTGGGGGACAGGGCAGCAGGCTAGGAGTTTTAACACTCAAGATGGCAAAACCTGCAGTTGCATTTGGTGGAAAGTACAGAATTATTGATTTTCCACTAAGTAATTGTATTAATTCCGGAGTAGATACAGTTGGAGTTTTGACGCAGTATCAGCCTTTACGTCTGAACACACATATAGGTATTGGAATTCCATGGGATCTTGATCGTAATATTGGAGGGGTCACAGTACTCCCCCCCTATGAAAAGAGTTCAAATAGTGAATGGTATACAGGAACTGCGAATGCAATTTTTCAAAATCTGGATTACATGGAGACATACAATCCGGATTATGTATTAATTCTTTCAGGGGATCATATTTACAAAATGGATTACGAGGTCATGTTAGATTCACATAAGCAAAATGGAGCAGAAGTCACCATAGCAACCATGGCAGTACCTTACGAAGAGGCGAAGCGCTTTGGAATCGTTATTACTGATGAGAATAGAAAGATTGTTGACTTTGAGGAGAAACCGGAAAACCCAAGAAGCAATCTTGCATCTATGGGAATCTATATCTTTAATTGGAAAACTTTAAAAGAAGCTCTTGTTTCAATGTCGGAACAGCCAGCACTCGACTTTGGAAAGCATGTAATTCCATATTGCCATGAAAAGGGAGCCCCGTTATATGCATATGAATATAATGGTTATTGGAAAGATGTTGGAACATTGCAGTCGTATTGGGAAGCAAATATGGAATTAATCGATATTGTTCCGGAGTTTAATCTATATGAAGAATATTGGAAAATATATACCAGGAGCCTTGCACTTCCGCCACAATATATCTCATCTGATAGTGTAGTTGAAAAAAGTATCGTAGGGGAAGGAACTTCCATCTATGGTAAAGTATATAATTCGGTAATTGGCTGTGGTGTCACAATTGGAGCCGGAACCGTAATCAGGGATTCCATTATCATGAATGAAACAGTGATTGGTGAGGGCTGTGAGATTAACAAAGCAATTATTGCAGAGAATGCGCTAATCGGGAATCATGTGGTACTTGGAGCCGGAGAAGAAGCTGAGAATGAGACACACCCACACATTTATACGCATGGAATGGTGACGGTTGGTGAGAAAAGTATAATCCCTGATTCAATTGTCGTTGGTAAAAATACCGTGATAGCGGGTACCAGTACGTTAGAAGATTATCCGGGAGGAATACTTGAAAGTGGAAAGTCATTGATTAAGGTAGGTGAGGAATCATGAGGGCAATAGGAATTGTACTGGCGGGTGGAAACAATCACCGAATGAAAGAACTTTCCCAAAAAAGGGCGATTGCAGCTATGCCAATTGCGGGAAGCTATAGAAGTATAGATTTTGCATTAAGTAATATGTCGAACTCCCATATTCAGAAAGTGGGTGTTTTTACACAATATAATGCCAGAAGCCTGAATGAGCATCTGAGTTCATCCAAATGGTGGGATTTCGGTAGAAAGCAAGGTGGGTTATTTGTATTTACTCCAACGGTTACTTATGAAAATAGTTTTTGGTATCGTGGGACAGCAGATGCAATCTATCAGAACTTGGCATTTCTGAAGAATAGTCATGAGCCATATGTAATTATTGCTGCGGGTGACTGTGTTTATAAAATGGATTATAACAAAGTCTTGGAGTATCATATTGAGAAGAAGGCAGATATTACAGTAGTCTGCAAAGATATGCCAGCAGGGACAGAAGTGGAACGTTACGGAACTCTAAAAATGAACGAGGAATGTCTGATTGAAGACTTTGAAGAAAAACCGATTGTAGCAAGATCAAATACAATTTCTTGTGGAATCTATATTATTCGAAGAAGACAATTGATTGAATTAATTGAAAAATCAGCAGAAGAAGATAGGCACGATTTTGTTAAAGATATTTTAATTCGCTATAAGAACTTGAAAAGAATCTACGGATACAAGACAAAAGATTATTGGAGAAATATTGCATCTGTGGAGGATTACTTTGCTACAAATATGGATTTTCTAAAACCTGAAATCAGAGACTATTTTTTTAGACAGTATCCAGATGTTTACTCTAAAGTAGATGATCTTCCACCTGCAAAGTATAATGTAGGTGCACAGATTAAAAACAGTCTGATCTCTAGTGGATGTATCATAAATGGAGTTGTTGAAGATTCTGTTGTATTTAAAAAAGTATTTATTGGCAATAACTGCTTTATTAAGAATTCTATCATCTTGAATAACGTTTACATTGGTGACAACACGCATATTGAAAATTGTATCATTGAAAGTAGAGATACGATTCGTGCGAATTCTTATCACAAAGGTGAAAATGGAATCAAGATTGTAATAGAAAAGAATGAAAGGTATATTTTATAGCTAGAAGTACTTACAAACAAGGGGGTATCTGGAAATGATTATTACTGATGTACGCGTGCGCAAGATCGCAAAAGAAGGAAAAATGAAGGCAATTGTTTCGATTACGATTGATGATGAATTTGTTGTTCATGATATCAAGGTAATTGAGGGAGAAAAGGGACTCTTTATTGCAATGCCAAGTAAAAAAGCAACAGATGGAGAATACAGGGATATTGCGCATCCCATCAACTCTTCAACAAGAGAAAATATTCAAAACATTATTTTAAAGAGCTATGAAAAAGCACTACTTGAACCAGAACCAGTCGAAGTTTAAGAGAATATTATTTGTGCAGGGATGTCAGTTTGACATCCCTGTTTAATTCTTGGAGGGATGAATTGGCTTGACAATTCATCTTGTTTTAGTATGCTAAGAATAATCAGAAAAAGCTTGTGGCGTTTTGCAAACGCCTGAAAATAGTAATAGAGCGAGGAGCGATATGTATATTATTGTTGGATTAGGAAACCCTACAAAAGAATATAAAAACACAAGGCATAATATTGGGTTTGATGTGATTGATTTTATAGCAGAGCAAAATCAAATTGCGGTATTAGAACACAAATTTAAGGCAATCATTGGAAAAGGGTATTTAGATGGGCAAAAGGTAATTCTTGCAAAACCACAGACATACATGAACTTGAGTGGGGAAAGCATACGGGCAATGGTAGACTACTATAAAATTGATGCGGAGTCAGAGTTGATTGTAATTTATGATGACGTTAGTCTGGCGGTAGGTCAACTTAGAATCAGAAAAAAAGGAAGCGCTGGAGGACATAATGGGATTAAGAGCATTTTGTCCCATCTTGGAATGGACACTTTTTTGAGGATAAAAGTTGGTGTAGGGGAAAAGCCAAAAGGATATGATCTTGCAGATTATGTTTTGGGGCATTTCAGCCAAGCTGAAAGAAGAACGATGGATGAAAGTTGTAAAAATTCGGCAGATGCAATTAAGTATATGCTGAAAGGAAGTACGGATGAGGCTATGAATTTGTATAATATCAAGGTAAAGTAGTGTCACCGAAAATGGAAAAAAGAAGGGATTACTTTAGTGAGAGCAATTACGACCCCATTATGGGAAATGGCTGAATTCCCACTCATTGCGGAAGCGATGCAGCCTGATGCAAGCAATATCATGCTGACAGGATGTGTTGATTCTCAGAAACTACATATGATATATGGACTTGGCGGTGGTTTTACCTATAAAATCATCGTTACTTATAGTGACCTAAAAGCAAAAGAGTTGTATGAAGACTATAAATTTTATGACAAAAATGTCAGTATTTTTCCTGCGAAAGATTTAATCTTTTACCAGGCGGATATTCATGGGAAGCAGTTAATTATAGAAAGAATGAAATGCTATCGGAAAATTCTGGAACGGAAACCATTCACAATGATTACAACCTGCGACAGTTTTATGATTCCGCAGATTCCGTTCCACATTTTAGAGAGCAGTGTTTTAAACATTGATAAGAACACAATAATCAATGAACAGGCTCTTTCTAAAAAATTAGTCGAAATGGGGTATGAAAGTAATTATCAGGCAGAAATGCCAGGCCAATTTAGTATTCGGGGTGGGATTGTTGACATTTTTGATCTGACAGAAGAAAATCCGTTTCGTATTGAATTGTGGGGAGACGAGCCAGAGTCAATCAGGTCATTTGATGTGTTGAGCCAACGGTCAATTGAAGAAAGAGAGTCGATTGTAATTTATCCGGCGACGGAAATCATACTGACGCAGGATGAAATTTTCCGTGGACTAAAACAAATTGAAAAAGATGCAAAAAAATGTGAAGAGACATTTAGAAAGGTTTTTCAGACAGAAGAGGCGGCAAGAGTTGCTTCGATTTTCAGAGAGCTGAAAGAACAGATTGAGGAATTCCAGGCATATGCAAATTTAGAAAGTTATATTAAGTATTTTTATGAAGAAACAGGAAATTTGATGGATTTATTTCGGGAGTATTCATCCTGTATTTTTTTAGATGAGCCGGCAAAGATTCAGGAGCATGCAAAAGCGGTAGAACTTGAATTTAGAGAAAGTATGATGCATCGGTTAGAAAAAGGGTATCTGCTTCCAAGACAAATGGAACTGCTAAAATCAGCAGAGGAGACGGCTGCGATTCTTTCGCAATATAGGGTGCTTGCAATGTCTTCCATTGAAAGACATCAAAATTTTATGAAATTTGGACATAAATATGATATTACAACACGTTCCGTTCCCTCTTATAACAGCAGTTTTGAAAATTTAATCAATGATCTCAAAAAATACAAAAAAAATGGATACCGAGTTCTGTTACTTTCAGGCTCGCGTACCAGGGCGGCAAGGCTTGCTGAGGATATTTTGCAAGAGGGGATGAGCTGTTTTTATAGTGAAGAAGGAGACAGAGAAATCCTGCCGGGCGAGATTATGACATCGTATGGTCATGTGGCAAGAGGCTTTGAATACCCTTTGATAAAATTCCTTGTGATTACAGATAGTGATATTTTTGGAGCAGAACGAAAAAAGAAAAAAAAGCGTAAAGTATATGAAGGACAAAAAATCCAGGATTTTTCGCAGCTAAAAGTGGGAGATTATGTTGTTCATGAAAATCATGGGCTTGGAATCTATCAGGGAATAGAAAAGGTGGAAGTAGATCATGTGACAAAAGATTACATGAAAATACAATACCGGGATGGCGGAAATCTGTATGTTCTCGCAACTGGCCTGGATCTGATTCAAAAATATGCATCCGCAGAGGGAAAGCATGTTAAGCTTAATAAACTTGGAACACAAGAGTGGGTCAGAACAAAATCAAAAGTAAAAAGCGCTGTGAGCGAAGTTGCGAAGGATTTAGTTGAACTATATGCAGTTAGACAAATGAAAGAAGGGTATCAGTTCAGTACTGACTCCGTGTGGCAGACAGAATTTGAAGAAATGTTTCTTTATGATGAGACGGAGGATCAGCTGACTGCAATTGAAGCAACAAAAGAAGATATGCAAAGTAAAAAGATTATGGATCGACTTATCTGTGGAGATGTTGGATATGGAAAGACCGAGATTGCAATTCGTGCGGCCTTTAAAGCAGTCCAAGACGGAAAACAAGTTATTTTTCTGGTGCCGACAACAATTTTAGCACAGCAGCATTATAATACCTTTCTTCAAAGAATGAAGGATTTTCCGGTGAGAGTTGACCTAATGTCAAGATTTAGATCTGCAGCAGAACAAAAAAAGACATTAATCGACTTGAAAAAGGGATTGGTTGATATTCTGATTGGTACTCACAGGGTATTGTCGAAAGATATCGCGCCGAAGGATCTTGGGCTTTTGATTATTGATGAAGAGCAGAGATTTGGAGTGACCCATAAAGAAAAAATGAAGAAAATGAAAGATACGATTGATGTATTAACGCTTACTGCGACACCAATCCCCAGAACTCTTCACATGAGCCTTGTCGGAATCAGAGATATGAGTGTTTTGGAAGAGCCACCAAATGACAGAATGCCAATTCAAACCTATATTATGGAATATAATGAAGAAATGGTAAGAGAAGCAATTGTGCGCGAATTGTCCAGAGAAGGACAGGTTTACTATGTATACAACCGAGTTCATAATATTGCAGATATTACTGCATCGATTCAAAATTTAGTTCCTGAGGCAGTAGTGTCTTTTGCGCACGGACAAATGAAAGAACATGAGTTGGAAAGAATTATGTATGAGTTTATGAACGGAGAAATAGACGTTCTTGTTTCAACAACGATTATAGAAACGGGACTGGATATTTCAAATGTAAACACCATGATTATTCATGATGCCGATAATATGGGTCTTTCACAGCTTTACCAGCTTCGAGGAAGAGTCGGAAGAAGTAATCGATCCGCGTATGCATTTTTAATGTACAAACGCAATAAAATGCTCAAAGAAGTGGCGGAAAAAAGACTACAGGCAATACGTGAATTTACAGATTTGGGAAGTGGATTTAAAATTGCGATGCGAGATTTAGAAATTAGAGGAGCCGGGAATATTCTGGGACAAAAGCAGCATGGGCATATGGCAGCGGTGGGGTATGATTTGTATTGCAAAATGCTCAATGAAGCCGTTAAAAAAGAAAAAGGAATTGCAGGGGAAGAAGATTTTAATACAACGGTTGAACTGGATGTAGATGCATATATTCCTGGATCTTATATCCTAAATGAACTTCAGAAACTGGACATTTACAAAAGAATCGCAAGTGTGGAATCAACTGCAGAATACGAAGACATGAAAGAAGAGCTTCTGGACCGATTTGGCGAAATTCCAAAATCGGTGGATAACCTGCTTAGGATTGCTTTGATTCGTGTAAATGCGCACAAACATTTTATTACCGAGCTGAGTGGCAAGAATGAACTGCTCTTATTTAAAATGAAGGCAGATGCAAAAATTCTTCCTGAACGGATCCCGGAATTGCTTGCAAATTATTCGGAGAAGTTAAAGTTTAGTTTAAAGGGAATCCCAAGCTTTACTTATCGTTACAAAAAGACAGGAATCGTGGAAAAAGATGCAAAAAATCTACTTTCCATTACGGAAGATATTTTACTGAAAATGGATATTCTTTTACCGGAGAATGCATAGGGATGACGAAAAATGGCGAAAAAGAAAAAAGAAAAGGTTGAGTTTAGATATTATGAAATTCCTCAAAACGAACCACTTCTTGCCCTGATGGGGGATAAGTGGATTCAGTACTATGGCCATGCTGTGGATTTTATGCATTTTCATAATCTTCTGGAAATTGGCTACTGTTATTTTGGAGTGGGTGATTTGGTACTAGAAGATAAGTACTATCGTTTTGGGGAAGGAATGACAACCTCAATTCCTAAAAATTTTATCCACACGACACAAAGTGATCCGGACGTCCTTGGAAGATGGGAATATTTATTCCTTGATGCAGATGCATTTCTTGGAGATATGTACAAAGGGAATCCTGTGTTTGCACAGAAGCTAATTAAAAGAGTGCACAAAAAGGCATTTGCGGTGTTTGAAATGGAACATACAGCGTTGGCAGAACTTGTAAAAGCCATTTTTCGGGAAATGAGACAAAAAAAGGAATTTTATTCTGA
>CANRNK010000122.1 GCA_947631985.1 uncultured Lachnospiraceae bacterium
AGCTGGCGCAAGTGGAGTTGCTGGGTCTACTATCTCAACAGGATCTCCATTCTCATCTGTGTTTCCTGTACTTCCTGTACTTCCGGTATTTTCTGTATTTTCATCCTCGTCTTGGTCAAGGTTCACATCTGACGAGTCCTCATTCCCTAGCGTTTCAACATTCAGATTCGTGCCCGACACAGTCCCCTCAGCATTCGCAGGAATACTTCCTGTCAGCATAGCCAAAGAAATCGCAAACGCCACTACTTTTTTCGTAATTCCAGACTTCATATTGTTCCTCCTGTTTCATCCGTTCTATCTCAATAGCATACAAACTTCCGAGCAAGCTATATTTCGTTTTCTTCCTAAATGTCATAAAGATACCATCTCTAAGATACTATCTAGAAACAATATATCAATTCGAAGTCACACGTCGGTCACATCAACGCAAAAAAGAGCTCTCAGCATATCTTCTCTGCTGAAAGCTCTTCATCTGTTTTTTATACTTATTCCTTTTTTAACTGTTTTCTCTCTTCTCTATTTTCCAAACTATTGTATATTTTTCTTTTTTTCTTTAAATGGCTCTGCAATCGTCACTTCATCGATATCCGTTTTCACGCTGAATCTTCTGTTTTTCGTCTCTTCGTATAGTTTACTGATAATCCGGTTGGCAACAAGCATGCCTGATTCATAGCTGCTCGTTGGAAGTAAGATGACGAACTGTGATTCACTATACCTTGCAGCTACATCTCCAAGGCGAAGGGACTGGCTTAGTACGTTTTCAAGTCGATCCATAATCTTGCCCATTAGAAAAGTATCTAACTGTCCATTCCCAGTTCGATTCGTTCCAGTCTGGTGTTCCAATGTAATCAGAAGAACATACTCTGGCTGTTCAAATCGTTTAATCTTTCTGGCCTCTAGTCGATAGATTTCTCTGAAAATCGGGTAGGCACAGATGAAAGCACCACTAGGTTCTTCTTCCTGCATATCCTCATGTATATCAGAAATCTCTGAAGCCTGCTCTGACTTTTGAATCGTGTAAAGTTCCTCTTTGAGTGCCTGTAGTGCACTTGAATTACGTTCTCCATAAGAAGAACAGAGTAACTTTTCTGCCCGTTTAAAATGTTCTGTCGCGAGTTCTTTTTTCTTCTGAAAGATGAGAGCCTTGATCATATTGAAATGCAGCTGTTCCTCATTCGCATCGATCTTAAGGGCTTTTGCACATATTTGTTCTACATCCTGGTATCTGGCACTTGCCATATATAATTCCGAGAGGTTCTTCGCTCCCGTCAGGAACATGGAGTGGTAGTAAGTTAAAAGTGGCGTGACCCAATGCAGGTCAGAATATTTGAATAAAAAAGCGCCCTGATACAGTTCCAGCGCAGCTTCATAGGCCTGAATACTCTGTGTGTGGGCGCAGTTCATTTCTCTCGCTTTGATACAGTGCTTTTCGAATTCTTCTACATCAAGGAGAATCTCAACGTCCGGATTCCAGGCGTAAGCACCCCGGCTTGTTACAATAAAATTAGTATTACCAAACGTTTTCTTTAAGACACCACGCAAACGATACATCAGATTCTTCAAAGCACCTTCCGGATTATCCGTCTCGTCCTCCTGCCACAAAGCTTCTGCAAGTTCCTGAACAGTCAGTGCGTGCTCTCTATGAATGATTAAAAAAGACAAAAGCTTCACCATCATCTCGGACCGGATATTGTCCTCGTTGAGTACTCCTTCTTCTCCCATCATCTGAAATCTGCCCAACAGGCTGAATACATACATACTGTATTTCCTTTCTGTAAGAATTCATCGAACATGGAACTATCATAAAATCATAATAGACCAGAAAGTAAAAAAATGTCAATCAATATCTTCTTGCCTCGAAATTCCTCGCTGCCATTTTTACACGCACAGAAGCACACGGAGTCCCTTCCCCGTGTGCTTCCTATTTTATCTCCCCGTATTACCCTTTTAAAATGATTATGTATTCTTACTGTTTGTGTTCCTCATCTGATTGGTCCACATCGTCTACATCTATCGTTCTTCTTCTGGCTATAATCCACACAGTTGCCAGAATCAATGCAACTCCACCGAGTAGAATTGCCAGAACTGCTGCAAGATTAAATGGTTGTTGACTTGCTGCAAGAGGAACTTCTTCCTCTTCAATGGTTGCTTCTTCTGTAGCTTCACCAGTCTCTTCTGTCGCCTCAGCACTCTCCTGTGCTTCTCCTTCTGGCTCGGGTTCTGCTTCCAGTGCTGTCTCCTCATCTTCTATGGCTGTGGTATCTGCGCCACCACCTCCACCACCGCCCGTTGCTGCGACTGCTGCCGCTGGTGCTGCTCCAGGTACTGCCTGGTAGATTGGATTCTGCTGTGTCTCATTAATTGTCTGTGTTCCACCATCCACTGTCTGGTAGGTTGTGTTGGTCGTTGTTCCACCTGTCAAGGTACTATTATAGCGAAATGTAAGCGTATTCGTTGTTGCACCTTTGATCGGTGTAATTGCTTTAGGTGAGCCATTGGCAAGTGCATAATTGCTGATATTAATTGCATAGATGTTTGTCGTTGAAATTCCATCTTCTCCCCAAAGAAATATCGGATCAGCAATCTGAACTCCTGTTGCATTATCAACATATTCCACCTTGTATTCAACGCCATTGACCAGTCTTCCATATTCAATGACATATTCCTGGTCTTTTTCATTGTAGTAAAACGTCTTATTTTCAATATCTTTTACAAAATAGTTTCCTTCATATTCATCTGCAATCTCTACAATTGCCGCAGTAGACTGAATGGTAAAGTCAGTCCCATTATTCACTTCAAACTCTATTTTTTTTGCAGATTCGTAGTCTCCAGTTATCTGATCCAGTCGAAAATTGCCATGCATCCCTGCTCTGAGTGTCACGGTATAAGTCTCTATTTCAACTGCCTGAGCCTGAAGCGGCAGACTCGCAAGTACAAAGACTGCTACTGAAAAAATGGAAATTATTTTTAAAATGCTTCGGTTTTTTATGATTTTCTTCATTTTGCATCCTCCACACTTTTTCTCTTCCTTGTCAGGAAAAGCCCTGCTGCACCGATACATCCAACTCCAAAGAGAAGCCCAAGTGCTGCTGGATCACCTGTCTTAACTGCAGTGATTCCACTTGCAAGTGGTACGAAGATATCTTCTATTGTCGTTACGATATTTCTCTTGACAGCCCCTTTTGTGGTTACTACATTATTCTCTGTGGTTGATCCAGGTACATCATTATATGCAACCGCGAAATCAAAAGTAATATTTCCCCTTGAACTTTGATACTCATCCCCATTGGAAAGTCCATCTAGCATTAAGTCAAAGGTCAGGTTCGTACTCTGTCCCGAAGGCAACGTCGCAAGGAAAACCATTCCCTCTAGTTCGCTCAGCTCTTCAAGTCCCTGGCTTCCTGCATACCCTTCACCCTCACTGCCACTGAATCCTCCGACTGTACTATTGTAAATTTCATTGGTTCCAGCCGTTACCACAACACTGTATGCACCGGTCTGCATTTCGCCATCTCCCTGCATGGTAAGTGCTTCGATATCTTTAGCCGCCATGTAGAAGCTTGCTGTGTTTGGATTGCTGTTCGTTAATGTAATTGCAAGACTCTCTTCCACACCAGGTACCATGGTCTGAAATACCTCACCAAAGGTATCCGCATTCGTATACTGCAAAGCACCTCCTGATGTGAAATTCACGACAGGTGTTCCTGCTGCGTTTACATTCATTCCCATTCCTACGATCAGCGCCAGTGTTAAGACCGACATGATTATTTTTTTCTTCATAGCTTCCTCCCGGTTGCTTCTATCTTGGTTCCTTCTTAGTTCTATCTTAGTTCTATCTTGGTTCTATACCTGCTTCTAATTTGTTTCTGAAATCGCTGTTATTTCGTTTCCAACAATCGTTGGGAACACGCCCCACATCGTTGCAATTGCATCTTCTCCCACATCTGACTGCACCGCGTCTACTCTGACATCAAGCTGAATCGCCTGGTCCGCATAGGCATTATCAGCCGTTGCATCAATTCCGATTTCTTTTAAGAAACTAGTCGTACTGCTCATTGCGGCATCAACTGTCTCAGGAGTCACAGCATACTTGTAATACAGAACAATCTGTTCCTGATTCTCTTCCTGTCCGTAAAACTGAATCCAATTGTCTCCTGGAACCACATGAATCAGCCCTGAACCCAGACTCTCTAATGCTTCCGCCGCATAGACACGGGCAGGACCATCATTGGTCTGTTCTCTTCTGTCAAGCCAACGCTTATCTATGGTAACTCTGACAAAAAATGGATAGGCACCATCATTATAGATAATTCTATTCTGGGAAATTGTCTGACCCGGAATGACTTCTTCCGCAATCACATAATATTCGCTTTCATATGCAGTCTCTTCCCCATCCAGCAAAGATAGGGAAAGACTTTCTGTTGTAATCTCTGCCGCCTGATCCTCTGCATTATTTTTATATGTTGTTGCCGCTAAGGTACCGCCTATAATCGTCGTGGTAACAAGGGCTGCTGCTACACCCATTAAGATTAATTTCTTTTTCACTGGCATAATCTCCTATTCAATCTACGCATAGATTCCTAGATACTAGGTTTAGTATAAAATAAAACTGTCACACCGTAGTCACACGGAGAGAAACTTATCTGCCTGTATCCTGGATTGCATTTAATGTGATGTGCGTTAGCTGTTGAGGCCTCTGTTTCTGAATTCAACGCATGAAAAAAAAGCCAGATTGTGGTGACTCCTATGTACATAACAAAGTCTACTTCAATCTGGCTAGCTTCCCATCTTAGAAATTATTAAAATAAATCCAATCATGGTATAGTGAATCATTAAATTTCAGTCCACGTTACCTCAATTTCGGTTTGCAGTACCTTTGCACATTTCATCGGATGCGGAACATTTTTTTTGCAAAACTAATTCGTATCCCATACTATTCACAATTCGGCATATTGTTTTTAGTGCTGGGCTATGTTCTTTCTTTTCCAATCTCGATATTTCCTGTTGGCTACTATTTGAAATCTCCGCAAGCTGCTTTTGTGTTAGGCTCATCTCTCTTCTAATTCTGCATACTTCATGCAGAAGCTCATATTCATTTCTACTTTTCTCCCATGCCTTTTGAAATTCTAGGCTTTCTGCAGTTTTCTCCAAGATTAACCCCTTGATTTTTACTTGTTTAAATGGCATTCCTGCACCCCTTTCAAAATTTCTTTTCTAAATCTATCTGGAAATAGTTTCTTGTTTTTGGTTTAAATGATACGCTTCTTTATTATTTTTGATAATTCTTTTGCTCTTGCAATTATTATTCTACTGTCCTTTTTTTCGGTTTTGTTTTTTTGTTTTCTGCACGCATGCAATAAATAAACATTCTCCTCTTCTGCAACCACGTAAAATATCCTATTATGTTTGTAAAAATATACTTCTAAAATTTTTCCATCCCATTTTTTTATATTTAGAGTCTCTGTTTTGTTTTCTTCAAGTTGATTTAACACGTCATATGCATCAACTTGCTCATCAGTTGTTAAATCATCAATATATCCTTTAATTAAATCAGTCCCACTTTGACTGTAATATGAGTGAATCTTCATTTATTACCTCATTTCAATGTTTCCGAATCAAATATATAATACATCATATTTGTTGTATTGTCAATCCTGCTCTTTTATCCAAATGGAACATAGATATTTTACGATGTGAATTAACATGTTTATTTACATCGTTTTATTGACTGAGTAAAATTATAAGTATATACAAAATAGAGCCGCAGAATCTCGAAAGATTTTGCGGCTCTTATTTTTCATTCTATTTCTTACACCGTAATCTCTGCACTCATCCCAAGGTATTCCTTGTTTTCTTCCAGAATTGGTGCGATAACTTTTTGTACGAATTGCTCTACTTGCAGGGCAGATCTGCCTGTATATTTGGCTGGATCCATCGTTTCATTGAGTTCTTCTCTTGTTAAGTTAAAGGAAGGATCCGCTGCAATCAGATCCAGCAGGTTGTTCTCCAGCCCATTGACTTTGACATTCTTGCCAGCTTCCATGGATAGCTCACGAATCTTCTCATGAAGCTCCTGTCTATCGCCACCTGCTTTTACAGCATCCATCATAATGTTCTCTGTTGCCATAAAAGGGAGCTCTGATAACAGTCTTTTCTCAATTACTTTCGGATAGACAACGAGTCCATCTACCACGTTCAGGCACAGATCCAGAATACCGTCAACCGCAAGAAAGCCTTCTGGAACAGAAAGTCTCTTGTTTGCAGAATCATCCAGGGTTCTCTCGAACCACTGTGTTGCGGAGGTAATTGCAGGATTCAGCGCATCGATCATAACATATCTTGCAAGGGAAGCAATTCTCTCGCTTCTCATTGGATTTCGTTTATAAGCCATGGCTGAAGAGCCAATCTGACTTTTTTCAAAAGGTTCTTCAATTTCTTTTAAATGCTGGAGCAGTCTGATATCATTCGACATCTTATGTGCACTTGCTGCGATGCCTGCTAATACATTTAAGACTCTGGTATCCACTTTTCTGGAATACGTCTGGCCGGACACTGCGTAGCATTCTTCAAATCCCATCTTCTTGGCAATCATAGGATCAATCTTGTCAATTGTCTCCTGGTCCCCATCAAATAATTCTAAGAAACTCGCCTGGGTTCCTGTCGTTCCCTTTGATCCAAGCAATTTCATCGTGCTGATGACATGATCCAGGTCTTCTAAGTCAAGTACGAATTCCTGTGCCCAGAGAGCTGCTCTTTTTCCAACTGTCGTAGGTTGTGCTGGTTGGAAATGCGTAAACGCAAGCGTCGGCAAATCTTTATATTCGGATGAAAAGTCTGCTAATTCTGCAATGACATTCACAAGCTTTTTCTTCACAAGCTTCAATGCTTCCGTCATTATAATGATGTCAGTATTGTCTCCTACATAGCAGGAAGTCGCACCGAGGTGAATGATTCCCTTTGCTGAGGGACACTGCACTCCATACGCATACACATGGCTCATCACATCATGTCTGACTTCTTTTTCTCTGGCACGGGCAATCTCATAATTAATCTCTTCCGCATTTGCCTTCAACTCATCGATCTGCTCCTGCGTAATGGACAAGCCCAATTCTTTCTCGGTCTCTGCCAACGCAATCCAAAGCTTTCTCCATGTTGTGAACTTCTTGTCCTGTGAAAATAAATACTGCATCTCCCTGCTCGCATACCGCTCAGAGAGAGGGCTTTGATATCTGTCCGTACTCATAATCTCCTCCATATCCCAACTCTTTTACTTAAACTTCCCACAGAAAGCTTTATATGAGTAGGGTGA
>CANRNK010000123.1 GCA_947631985.1 uncultured Lachnospiraceae bacterium
AAAATACTTTCTTCTCTTCTCGGCAGATATGAGAAACAAAAAGATTCTTTATTAGAAAATACGAATATTTATGTTTGTGAAATCTGCGGTTTTGTTTACATAGGTGATATTGCACCTGAAATTTGTCCTGTGTGCAAAGTTCCTAGTTTAAAAATCGTACAAATACAAAGGGGGTAATACAAATGCATGCAGTTCGAAACATTAGATTATGTACAAAAGATTGTCTTTGCTTATATGTTTGCCCTACTGGGGCAACTGATACAGAAACGGGGCAGATTGATGCTTCAAAATGTTTAAGTGGATGCCGTGCATGTGTAGATGCCTGTCCTTCCCATGCAATCTCTTTGATTCCTGATGAATTTCCACCTCAACAAGAAAAAACGAATTCTGTAAAAAATACACTTCTTTCCCTAGCAGAAAGCAAAACTACTCAGGAGAAAATTGCCAAAAATATTGCGCAGAATACGAACAACCCTATCCTTAGACAACTAGCAGAAGCACTGAGTAAATCAAATCGATTGATGGCAGAGGATCTGCTACGCGAGTCTGGATATATGCTTCCACAAAGCCAAAACGTGTCCAACCTTTTAGGCTCATTACTGAATGAAAATCAGCCAGATGATTTTCCTGAGTCCACAGTAAGACGATTGTTAGAACTTTTGGATAAAAACAATAAAACAAAAACTACTTCCACCGGAGTAAAGGAGAAAAAAACTATGGAAAAATATCGTTGCAGCGTTTGTGGTTATATTCATGAAGGACCAATGCCTGAGGACTTCAAATGTCCAGTGTGTAAGCAACCAGCTTCGGCCTTTGAAAAAATCGAGGAAAAATCTTCTTCTGTAAACAAATATGTCGGAACCAAAACAGAACAAAATTTAATGGAAGCATTCGCGGGCGAAAGCCAGGCCAGAAATAAATACACATACTTTTCAAATATAGCTTCAAGAGAAGGCTATGACCAGATTTCAGAACTATTCTTAAAAACAGCTCGAAATGAGCAGGAGCATGCCAAGCTTTGGTATGAAGAACTTGGTAATTTAGGCTCTACTGCCGAAAACCTTTTACATGCTGCGGAGGGTGAAAATTACGAATGGACAGATATGTATGACCGATTTGCAAAAGATGCTGAAGCGGAAGGATTTACTGAATTAGCTGCAAGATTTCGCAGAGTTGCTGCTATTGAAAAAGCCCATGAAGAACGTTACCGTGCTTTACTTAAAAATGTGGAAATGCAACAGGTATTTGAAAAGGGCGAAGAAACCATGTGGGAATGTCGTGTATGTGGACATCTTGTTATGGGTAAAAAAGCTCCTGAAGTCTGTCCCGTATGCAAGTACTCACAGAGTTATTTTGAAGTAAGAAAAGAAAACTATTAGATTTCTGATTATAAAGAAACTACCGATTGGAGCTATGCCAATCGGTAGTTTTGCTATTCTTTATTATTGTTATTCTAAAATGCAGTTATTCTGTGAAGCATTTCTATTTCCATTTCCATTTCCATTTCCATTTCCATTTCCACCTGTTCCACCATTGCCTTTGCCAGTTTGAATTCCGGTTCCTGATCCATTTCCGTTTCCACTGCCACCAGTTACTCCATCAACCTGTCTCTGGAATGCTACAAGATGCTTCTCAGATGCATTCATTAACGCTTCGAATACTTCTCTTACATCATCTGGAAGATTTTCTTTTAAAAAGCTCTCATACATTGCTATATTTTTTTCTTCTGCGTCTACTCCAATCGCATATGCCGCATCTAATGTTTCTGGTACTACAACTAGGCTTTCCCAATCTTTTTCTGGTACAGAAACATCATATTCTTCAAAAAGTGGCTCTAAAAGACTGATATGAGTAGCTTCTGCCTTAATGATATTGGAAAAAGGCTTTTGAACACCATAAGTATCCATAATGACATCATATTCTGCCTGCGCTAGATACTCATCTTCAATTGCGTATACAAGCATTTCTTCCAGCGAATATTCGTTATCTACGGATGCTCCTGCCTCACCTGTATCTGTATTTGCTGCATAAACGGTTGCACCTGTTGTTAATCCTGTTACCAATAACCCAGCTGCCAATAATCCACCTGTCATTTTTCTTATTTGTCTTTTCATAGTAAACATCTCCTATTCTGATTTGTAATGCAGATAAATGATTTCATCTGCCATTTCATTGTGATTTGATTTCTTGTAGTCATTTCTTTTCTACATCCTCAGTATAGGAAAAATTTATGATAGAAGTATGATAGAACTCAGAAAGAAGTATGAGAGTTTTCTTTCTTAAGTTCAAACCAAAATATGGTACCTGCTCCTAACTTACTTTCTACTCCATATGGTACATGATGCATATCTAGAATGCTTTTTACTATGGCAAGACCCAAACCAGTTCCATCACCCTTTTTACCATCTGACCGCTTTCCTTTGTAATAACGTTCAAACACATGTGCAATATCTTTCTCGGCTATTCCTTCACCCTGATCTCTCACTTCAATTCTCACCGTTTTTTTATTTGGTATTGCAACCACCACTACTGACTGGTTAGACCTAGAATGACGGAACGCATTTCCGATAAGATTATAGAATACTTGTTGAATTTTGTTCTTGTCTCCTAGCAGATTTCCCTCTAGTTCCAATACTCCAACCAACTCTAAAGAATGGTCTTTTTCACCAAGTTCAAAATGTTCTTTGATTGATATAAGCATTTCCTTTAGTGAAAATTTCTCCATTTCTAGTGTTTTTGTCCCCGCCTGTAGCCTAGCGAGATTTAAAATATCTTCCACAATGTTTCCTAATCGTTCTGATTCTTCAATAATAATACCTAACTGTTTCTCCCTTTTCTCCTGATTTTCTCCAGTTACATCGCGAAGTGTTTCTGCATAACCACGGATTAGTGTCAGTGGTGTACGAAGTTCATGGGATACATTTGCAATTAATTCTTTCTGAAGCACATCATTACGTGCAAGTGCCTCTCCCATATCGTTCATTCGCTTAGCTAGTTTTCCTATTTCATCATCACTGATAGGATTGATACGTATATGATACTCTCCTTTTGCATAGCTATCTGCCTGTCGGCTAATTTTAGAAATTGGATTGGCAAAATTTTTAGACAGTTTATAGGAAATGAGCAACGATACTACAAAAAGAACACAGGTTATAATAATAAGCTGCCTTTTAAGAATATCTACCGTATCTCCAATAGAAGCCAAAGGTATAGTTACCATCATCACACCCTCTACGGTATTTCCATTCCTTATTGGGATACCAATTATCATGAAATCATATCCATATTTTGGATGAGTAACCACCTGTTTTGATTCTTCTCCTTCCATAGCACTTTTAGAAACCTCTAAAAAAGCTTCCTTCATTACCCCTGGCATGTTCGTATTGCTACCGGAAGTTCCCTGATAGAGTACATTGTAATCATAATCAATGACCTCTACTGATAACTGTTTTTCATATATATAATTTTCTATATTCTGGGGAATACTTTCTTCATTATTAATCTGTGTTATGTCTGTTAATTCTTCGATTTCTGCAACAATGTTCTCCGCATTTTTTCTTACTTCGCCGATCTCAATCACAGTATAGAATTTGTCCAAAAAAACAATCTGAAAAAGCCAAAGAAGGACAATAATAACTCCCACTAGTATCATCATCCCAACCCAGAGTTTTGCTCTTATACTTTTCATCTATTTTCCTCCGCTTGAAATTTGTATCCAATTCCCCAAGCTGTTGTAATCCATTTTCGATATTTTCCTAGTGTTTCTCTAAGCATTTTTATATGGGTATCCACCGTTCTAACATCACCTAAAAATTCATATCCCCACACCTGATTTAGAAGTTGTTCTCTCGAAAAAACCTTTCCCTGATTATTCACAAAAAAAGAAAACAAATCATATTCTTTTGGAGTCATGCTTAACAATTCCTTCCCTAAGTAGACACTCCTTGCATCAAAATCAATCAAAATCTCTTCTATTTGTAGTCTATTTGGTTTTTCCGGTTCTTCGACTACTTTGTTGCTTCTTCCTAAAATTGCTTTTAACCTTGCAAGCAATTCTTTGGGGCTGAAAGGTTTCACCATATAATCATCCACTCCAAGTTCGAAACCAAAGAGCTTATCATATTCCTCACCCCTTGCTGTCAACATAATGATTGGCACTCTTGAAGACGACCTTATTTCCCGACATACTTTCCAACCATCCATTTTCGGAAGCATCACGTCTAGTATAACTAGCGATATCATATGATTTTTAAATTTATTCAGTCCATCTACGCCGTCTATCGCCTCAATCACTTCAAAATCCTCTAGTACAAGATATTCTTTTATAATATCACGGATTCCCTGCTCATCATCTACTACCAATATCTGTTTTTTATCCATACTTTACTCCCTTCATCTTTTTACCACATCACAATATGAATTCAGATTTATATGTCTTAATTATACTACGAATAGTACTTATATAAAATCAAATTCCATGTAATGCTATCACAAGAGCTATTAGAAGTATTATTGCTATAATCTATACAGTTAAAAAGAAGGGTATAAATTATTACGGCGAATTTTCCTTTAGATGATACATAGTATCAAATATACATTTATTCATAGAAAGAACCACCGTTCTTCTGCGGTGGTTCTTTCTATGAATCGCTACTATCAATTTTTACAATAAATATTAAACATTATTTTGGTATTTCTCCATTACTATTTTACTATATTATATCTGCTCCAGTGCCTGCTTCAAATCCTCTATAATATCATCTACATTTTCCAAACCTACTGAAAATCGGATTAAATCAGGTGCAATTCCAGCTTCTTCCAACTGCTGATCTGACAGCTGACGGTGTGTGTGACTGGCAGGATGCAAAAGACAGGTTTTACTATCAGCAACATGAGTTACAATCGATGCTAAATTCAATTTGTCCATGAACTTTATGGATAGATCTCTTCCACCTTTAATTCCAAAAGCCAATACTCCACAGGATCCATTTGGTAAATATTTTTTTGCCAAATCATATTGCTTGCTATTTATTAGATCTGGATAATTAACCCATGCAATTTTATCATTTCTCTCCAGAAATTCTGCAACAGCTAAAGCATTCTCACAATGCTTTTTCATTCTAAGATGAAGTGTTTCTAGCCCTAAATTAATGTAGAATGCATTTTGAGGCGACTGAATGGATCCAAAGTCACGCATTAGTTGAGCGGTTGCCTTCGTTATATATGCGCCTTTCCCAAATTTTTCTGCATATGTTATTCCATGATAAGATTCATCAGGTGTCGTTAATCCCGGAAATTTATCAGCATATGTCATCCATTCAAATTTTCCACTATCTACGATACAACCACCAACGCTCACTCCATGTCCATCCATATACTTAGTGGTTGAATGCGTTACAATGTCTGCTCCCCATTCAAATGGCCGGCAGTTAATTGGTGTAGCAAATGTATTATCAATAATCAATGGAACTCCATGTGCATGTGCTAATCTTGCAAATTTTTCAAAATCAAATATAGATACAGTAGGGTTTGTAATTGTCTCTCCAAAAACAGCCTTTGTGTTTGGCTTAAAATATTTGTCCAATTCTTCTTCTGGTAATTCTTGATCAACAAAAGTGCATTCAATACCCATTTTTTTCAATGTTACACCAAACAAATTGTACGTTCCACCATAAATAGCTGATGACGCTATAAAATGGTCTCCTGCTTCACAGATGTTAAATATAGCATAAAAATTTGCCGCTTGCCCAGACGAAGTAAGCATTGCCGCTGTTCCACCTTCCATTGCACAAATTTTTGCCGCCACAGCATCATTCGTCGGATTTTGTAGCCTAGTATAGAAATATCCTTCTGCCTCCAAATCAAATAACTTTCCCATTTCATCACTCGTATTATATTTAAATGTTGTGCTCTGAAAAATCGGCAATTGTCTTGCTTCTCCTTTTCCAGGTATCCATCCTTCATGAATACATTTTGTTTCTATTCTGCTTTCCATCTGCTTTTCCTCCATACTTTCTTTTATATCTACTATTTACTAGTATAGAGCAATTTGATTACCTTGAAAAATACAAAAAAATATATGTTTGATATAGTTTAAAGCTATATCAAGCATATATTTTTTTATTTGCGCTATATCAATTCGTATGACTAAATATAATATATTCCATTTATTATTGAGTATATTCAAATACATGCGTTTTTAACGCTTCAATATATGCCAGACCATACCTGCTAAGTGGCATATTTTTTTGCTTTATAATCCCGACTCGCATATACTCATCTACTTTAAGTGGTTTTGCAATGATATTTTCCCCATTCAGCTCCTTACTGATTACCCCTGTACTAACCGTATATCCATTCAAGCCTATGACAAGATTAAAGAGTGTTGCCCGGTCTCTTACCTTAATGTTTTTGTTTCGGTCAAGCGTACTAAGAATTTCCTCAGAAAAGTAGAAAGCATTATAATCTCCTTGCTCAAAGGAAAGATACGGATACTCCTCAAGCTCATTCATGGTAATTTCTTTTTTTTCGGCAAGTGGATGTTTTGAACTAATAAAAACATTTGGATTAGCTACAAAGAGTTCATCAAATACCAGACCTTTCTGCTTAATAAGCTTCATGATTACCTCTTCATTCTTTGAAGAAGTATACAGAATTCCTATTTCACTTTTCAATCTGTTTATATCTTCTATAATCTCATAGGTCTGGGTTTCTCTCAATGTGAAGTCATATTGATTTCCGCCAAATTCACGTATCACATCCACAAATGCATTCACAGCAAAGGAATAATGCTGGGTTGAGACAGAAAACCTTGTGCTTTGTTTCTTGACATTTAGAAACTTTTCTTCTAGTAGGTTTGCCTGTTCAAGAACTTGTCTTGCATAGGCGAGAAATTCATCACCGATATTTGAGACAACAATTCCTTTATTCGTTCGATTGAATATCGCGATCTGCATTTCATTTTCCAGTTCTTTAATTGCATTGGTAAGACTTGGCTGGGATATGAATAATTCCTTAGCAGCTTCACTAATCGTTCCCTTATCCGCTACTGTCACCACATATTTTAGCTGCTGTAAAGTCAAATGTAAGTTCATCTCCTTTTTCTCATATAATTGCATACCAAAAATTAATTATTTTTATATTACTCTTATTAGATGTTTTATACAAGAAAAACAGGTTTAAGTTCATTTCAAAATAATCGTCCCATGTGATACTGTCACAGAACTATTAGAAGTATTATTGCTATAATCTACACAGTCAAAGAGAAAGGTGGAAATTAATTATGGCGAATGTAATTATAATTGG
>CANRNK010000124.1 GCA_947631985.1 uncultured Lachnospiraceae bacterium
AGGTTTTTGCATTTATTTTTGATGATGTGATTATTGGACATTTATTGTCTGAAGATATTAAATTTCATGAATTGTTTACAAGAATCTAGAGGGTAGAGAGTTAGAGCAGAGAAACAATGGGGGGATGTTGGAATATGAGCATGGAGAGTTTGGGAAAACTTCTATTTGTCCTGGATGTAAGAACATTAATGTCAGTATTAGTCTGGGGCGATCTCGCCCTTATGGTAATTGCTGTCGGATATTGTAAATTCCATTCTATGAGTGAAGAAAAGTGTCAACTGAGAAGATTCGCACTGTCCAAATTTTTGCAGGCAATCGCATGGATATTATTGTTTCTTAGAGGGGACATTTCAGACTTCTTCTCAGTTATTTTAGGCAACTTTTTTCTTTATTTGAGCTTCTATTTTGAGTCAGTCCTTATGTTGAAGATGATTGAAAAAATAGGGAAAAGATGGTTCAATATCCAGAAATTGATTCTAATTGGGACCACATTTTTATTAATCATTGGGGAAGTCACCAATGACAGCAGCCATATTAGAATTGCGATATCATCCTTTGCCATTTTTGCGATGCTGTTACTTCCAACCTTATTTTATCTATTTCATGCCCAAAGCAGTAGATTCCGAAGGTTTCAGGGGGCATTTGTTTCGATTTTTCTAGTGTCTCTGATTCCAAGAACTGTACAGTCTTTTTTTATGAATGAGTTAAGCTTATGTACACAGAATGCGGTACAGAGTGCAACTTTTTTATTGTTGACAATTTTGTTGTTTGTAAATGGGGTTGGTTTTATTTTACTTATGTACGAGAAGGCAGATGGCCTGTTGAGAGAACTCTCAAATCTTGATCCACTGACCAAGATTTATAATCGGAGATTTTTTATGTTAAAAGCGGAGTCATATTATCTGAGGCATAAAGGAGATAAGAAACCAATTACAATGTTATTTCTTGATATTGATTTTTTCAAAAAAACAAACGATACACAAGGTCATCTCTTTGGGGATGAGATTTTGAAGGACCTTGCCCAGAACTTATTGATTTCGATTCGCCCGATAGATCTGTGCTGCCGCTATGGGGGAGAAGAATTTGTGCTTTTATTACACGAAACAAGTCTGGAACAGGGAATTCTCGTTGGAGAACGAATCAGAGAAAATATTCGAAATGCAAATTTGTGGAATTCACAGTATCAATACACGGTAAGTATAGGTGCTTTTTCCGCAATTCCTGACAGTTCAATTTCGTTAGAACAGATGATTGAAAAAAGCGATCAAGCCATGTATCGTGCGAAAAAGGCGGGAAGGGATTGTGTGGTAGGAATTGACTTGAGTGATTAAATTTGTTAAAATACAAATAAAGAGTTAGAAATGACTAACAGATAGTCTGATACGGAATAAATTGATGAGGAATATGATTTTGCCCCATTTGACAAGAAATAGAAAAGGGGGAACAAAATGAAAAAGGTTGAAGTAATATTTGATGCTTGTTACCTGCTGATCTGTCTCGGCGTTGGCATTTTCCTTTTTCAGACAGCACAGTTTTTGGGTCTGAGATGGGCCTTTTCCATGATTGTTTTTCTCCTTTTAGCAGGGGATTCCTTTCATTTGATTCCAAGAATATTCGTCCTGCTTGGATACAATAATAGTAAGAATCAAAGAATGCTGGGGGTGGGTAAGTTTGTCGCCTCTATTACGATGAGTCTGTTCTATCTTGGATTATGGGAAATTGGGATCCGGTATTATTCCCTTATTCCAGGGTTTGGAATGACTTTTTTTTTCTATAGTTGTATCGCAATCAGGGTTCTATTATGTATCATGCCACAGAATGAATGGTTAAAAAAAAGTCCATCTGTAAGATGGGGAATTTATAGAAATCTGCCATTTGTAATAGCAGGCATACAGGTAATGTTGTTATATCTGTTTGGTGCAGTCACAAAGGGCGGGAATCTTTCTTATCTCTGGATTGCAATTGGGGTTAGTTTTTTGTGTTACATTCCAGTTGTCCTGTTCGCACAAAAACATCCAAAAGTTGGGATGTTAATGTTACCAAAAAGCTGTGCCTATGTAGCAATCATTATTATGGGATATGCGATTGTGCCTTAAGTGTGCAGTCTTGTATTGATAAATGGAAAACGGAAGCTAAGAAGAATGATTGAAGAAGCAAAGAAGGAGGAAACAGGATGGACGAGAGAAACAAGCTGACTAATGAAGTGGGTGCACCCATTCCAGACAACGAGAACTCTATTACAGCTGGACCAAGGGGCCCAGTCGTGATGCAGGATGTGTGGCTACTTGAGAAAATGGCGCATTTTAACAGAGAAGTGATTCCGGAAAGAAGGATGCATGCCAAAGGCTGGGGAGCCTATGGAGACCTTACAGTGACAGGCGATATTTCAAAGTATACCAAAGCAAAGGTACTGCAACCGGGTGCGAAAACAGAACTGTTTCTTCGCTTCTCAACTGTGGCTGGGGAACGTGGTGCGGCAGATGCGGAAAGGGATATCAGAGGCGTTGCGGTGAAGTTCTATACAGAAGAAGGAAACTGGGATCTGGTTGGCAACAACACACCGACCTTTTTTATTCGGGATGTTCATAATTTTTCTGATCTAAACAGAGCGGTAAAGCGGGATCCAAAAACAGGGATGCGAAGTGCTCAGAATAATTGGGACTTTTGGACGCTTCTGCCAGAGAGTTTTCATCAAAGAACCATTGTGATGTCTGACAGAGGAATTCCAGCATCGTTTCGAAACATGCATTTTTTTGGAGAACATACTTTTTCGTTTTATAATGAGAAAAATGAACGTTTCTGGTGTAAATTTCATTTCCATACCATGCAGGGGATTAGGAACCTGACCAACCAGGAAGCAACGGAAGTCTGTGGACGGGATCGGGAAAGCAACGGAAGGGATTTGTTTGAAGCAATTGAAAGTAAAAACTATCCAAAATGGAAAATGTCCGTTCAGATTATGACAGAAGAACAGGCAAGGAATCATTATGAGAATCCATTCGATATCACCAAAATCTGGCGTCATAGTGAGTTTCCGTTGATAGAAGTTGGTATTTTAGAATTGAATCGAAATCCAGAGAATTATTTTGCGGAGGTAGAGCAATCTGCGTTCACACCAGCCCATGTGGTACCAGGAATTGGATTTTCACCTGATCGATTTCTACAGGGAAGACTGTTTGCTTATGGGGATGCACAGAGGTATCGTCTTGGTGTCAATCATAATCATATTCCAGTTAACAGGGCAAAATGTGAAGTCAACGAATACCACCGGGATGGTGCAATGAGAACTGATGGTAATTATGGTGCAATTCCGGCATACACTCCAAATAGTGAGGGCTACTGGTCACCACAGCCGGAAGCCTCGGAACCTCCACTTAATCTGGAAGGCGCAATGTACCGCTTTGATCCAAAGGACGATCCGACGGATGATAATTTCCGGGCTGGCGGGGATTTATTCAGACTTATGACAGAGGATAAGAAAAAACTTTTGATTGAAAACACAGCGGAAGATATTGCATCTGTTACAGACAATGTAAAATACAGACATGCAGTTCATTGTTACCTGGCAGATCCAGAGTATGGAGAAAGAATCACGGCAGCAATGGGCTTAGATTTTAACAAAGTAAAAGAATTATCGAAATTAGACAACAATGGATTGATAGAGGCGACTTTAAAGGCATGAAATTAAAGCAGAAACTTTTGATTGGACTTGGATTTGTTTTTTTAACGTTAGGAGCAATTGGAATTTTTTTACCAGTGTTGCCAACTACCCCTTTTGTATTATTGGCTTCCGCCTGTTTTGCAAGCAGTAAAAGGCTGACAGAATGGCTTAAGAAAAGTAAGCTGTTTGGAGAGTATATCATCAATTACCAGGATAGAAATGGTCTCAAAAAAAGCACAGTGATCAAAAGCTTAAGCTTTCTCTGGGTGATGTTACTGTTATCCATGTATTTAATCGGAGAAACATGGGCGGTCCTATTACTTTCCTTTATTGGAAGTGCAGTAACGATTCATATTCTCGTCATTGCCAAGCCAAAAGAAAACAGGGAGAAAAAGCGGGAAGTGGAGCAGGAGTAAAAAGAAAAATTAAATATAGAAAAAATGTTATAAATGCGGCGGTAAACCTGCCGCATTTTTATACGAAACAGATGGAAGAATAAATTGCACTTAGGATGGTAGCAATGATAAAATAGAGATACAAAAAATTAGAACACGATAGCATGAGGGAGTTTTCTAGTGAGTAAATTGAAAGAAATTAAGAAAACAAAAAAAGAAAATAAAATAAAGAAAATTATAATTGGAGTGAGCCTGTTTTTTATTCTGTTAATTGGAACGGCAATTTCCTATCTGTCGGATTATTATGTTGCACTGGAGTCGCCAGCATCAGTAGAAGCGGTTTCAGATCAGGTAGCAATTCATTCGTTTGAAAACGTTACTTTTTATGGGGATTTGGAGTGTGCCTCTGCTCTGATTTTTTATCCCGGAGGCAAAGTAGAAGCGAAGGCCTATGAACCACTACTTCAGATGATTGCATCCCAGGGGATTGGCTGTGCACTGGTGGAGATGCCGTTTCACCTTGCAATATTTAACATAGACGCGGCAGATACTGTAATCGAACATTTTCCAGAGGGGAAGGCGTGGTATCTTGCTGGTCATTCTCTCGGTGGAGCGATGGCGGCTGAATATACAGCAGAACATCAAACTACACTGGCAGGATTGATTCTACTTGCAGCATACCCAAGTAGCCCCCTCCTGGAAGTATTCCCAGTACTGTCAATTCGTGGAAGCAATGATCTTGTTTTAAATCAGGAAAACTATAACCAATCTATTTCGAACGCAGAAAACCTGACAGAGCTGATTCTTGAAGGAGGTAATCACGGAGGATTTGGCAACTATGGCGCACAGGCAGGGGATGGAATTGCTGGGATGACGCAACAGGAGCAATGGAGCCAGACGGCCAGTGCAATTGTCGAATTTATAAATCCGTAATTATTTCACACAGACGCAAGAGATTACAACAGGGAATAAGCGATTAAAAATAAATAAAAGTAAAGTAAGAGGTGGCATAGTATGATACAAAATAATTTCATGAGCCGGATAAAACACATCGTATTTGTCATTGTAGGGGCCGTTACATCCATTATTATCTGCATTCTGGTGTTGCTCCTCTTTCATAATAGTAGAGATGAAGAAAATCAGGTTATTATTGAAAGTTTTTCCAGACAGCAAATGCTGACCCAGATTATGAGTAAAGATGCGGGGCGCATTTATTCACTCTACCAGGCAGCTGATGGAGAAACAAAGAAAGCCTCCCTTGACATTATTCGGGAAAGGTACGAAAGTGCAGCTGATTCCCTTTCGAATGCATCAGAAGAATTTTCAGTAAACATAGAGGCCATGAAGACAGGTACTTTATTGCAGGAGGATGCGACTATTTATGTGGGAAGGGCAACGCGCTCTTCCTTGGACAAAATAGAAGAATTAGCTTCCATCTGGGAAAAATTTAAATTTGAAGCAAGTAGATTAATTGAAGAGGGGGAGACGAATGAGATCTCCCTTCAGGCACTCGTTTATATTCAGGATCATAACCTGGAGATGCTGGCTCTGAGTGATGAGATATTAGAAGATATTTTAAGAACTACCAATGAAAGTGCAAAGCTGGAAGAAATTATCATTTATTTCATGATGTCTTTATTAATGTCAGTGCTTATTTATTCTTTTGTTTCTTTGTATTCCTATATTGTAGTTCCTTATCGAAAACTATATCAGGGATTTGAACAAGTTGGGCTTATCCACACCAACAGTACATTGAAAGAACAACGTGACCCCAACCCACTGGTCAATGAAATTGGAGAGCTGTTTCATAAGATAAATGATTTGTTTAAACTATTGGAAAATATGAATAATAATTATACATTTACGGAGATGCTGGATTTTATTCATAGTACTTTTTCTGAATTTATTTCTTATAATTATATAGGAATTGCCTTGATTGATAAGGAGAGGCAGACAATTAGGGCATCTTTCGGGGTTTCGGATGGAAGTGTCAAAGGAATGCCTGAAGAACTGATGGGCAAAGTATTCAGCCTTAAGAGTACGAGTCTTATGGCAGTGATAGAAGAAGGAAATGCGAGGATTATCAATGACCTAGAAGCTTATACACAGGGAATGCCTGTAAAATACTATAATCAGGCAATTTTGTCTGCTGGCATTAAATCGTCCATTACATTGCCATTAAAACGTGGCGATGACCCGATTGGAGTCATCTTTTTTTCCAGTACACAAAAACATGTCTATCGGCAGGAACATATTATCTTGTTAAAAATGCTGGCAAATAGTATTGCAGTCAGTTTTGAGCAAAATATTTTTATAGATGATCTTCTATACAGTAATACACTCGCTCTTGCAAAACTGGCTGAAGCACGGGATGAGGATACGGGAGAACATCTTGAGAGAATGAAACGATACTCTTCAAAAATAGCAGAGTTTTTGTATACGGATGGTATTTATAAGGATAAGGTTGACCTCGAGTATATTAGTAAAATAGAACGATTCAGTCCGCTTCATGATATTGGGAAAGTAGGGGTACCGGATGGAATCCTTCTGAAACCAGGAAAACTTACCAAGGAAGAATTTGAAGAAATGAAAAAGCACACATCCTACGGTGCGGAAGTACTTCGAACGGCAGAACAGACCATTAGCAAACATAAAAAATGTCTGTTTGGAATTGGAATTGAAATCGCAGAAGGGCACCAGGAGAAATGGGATGGTTCAGGATATCCCTTAGGGAAAAAGGGAGAAGAAATTCCACTTAGCGCAAGAATTGTTGCAGTTGCAGATGTTCTGGATGCTTTAACAAGTGAAAGGCCTTACAAAGATGCATACCCCTTTGAACAATCATTTCAGATGATGGTTGAGGAGAGAGGAACACATTTTGATCCTTTGATTATGGATTCGTTTATAAGACATAAAGAAGAAATCTATGCAGTTTATAGAGGTTTTCAGCTTTAGAAGGAAAAAATCCAAGATAGGAATAGGAATGAACAATTTAAAACTATATTTTGCACCTTTGGAAGGAATCACCTGGTATGTTTATAGAAATGCACATCATAAGATTTTTCCAGGAGTAGAAAAATATTTTGCTCCATTTATTGTAGCCAATCAACAAAAAGAGTTCAGTGCAAGGGAGTGGAATGACCTGTCACCGGAACATAATAAAGAAATTCGCTTAATTCCACAGATTCTGACCAATAAGGCAGATGACT
>CANRNK010000125.1 GCA_947631985.1 uncultured Lachnospiraceae bacterium
TGCACCGCAATCTGCTTTTGTTGCTCTACTGCACGCTCAAATTCCTCAAATAATGCATTGATCGATAGTGCTTCTTTTACAAGATCCGTCGCCGACAATACCGCTTCTTCTGCCTCCATGCGTTCCTGGTTCACGGTTTTTTGTTGCTGCATTTCCTGCTTTGCTTTTTCCAAAAGATACTCGCAGACTGTCTGGTAGTGAATGCCCCCATTCCCAGTCAGACTGCTCCATTCTTCCTCCTCCGCAAACAATGAGCCGACAGATAGAATCGTCTCCTCCATTCTGGTCCGCAGCGTCTGGACTCTCTGCCCCAGATTGGCCGCTCTCTCATGGAGACGTCTTGCGAAACTTTCATAGCGATGCGTTCCAAAAATCTGTCTGAAAATCTGCGTTTTCTCTTTGGCTGAAGCGCTTAAGAGCTTGGTAAATTCGCCCTGTGCAATCATCGAGATTTGTTTAAACTGTTCATAGTCCATCGACAGGACTTCTTTGATTTTTGCGTTGACTTCTTTGTTACCCTCTATTGCATTCCCATCAGGAAAATACAAAATCGCATTTTCAGGTTCCTTCACCATTTCGCTCGTTCCTGATTTTCTCCTTTTGGGTCTTAGATATTGCGGATTTCGATAAATTCTATATTCCTGCTTCTCGTGTGTCATTACAAGTTCCACATAGGTCTTGGTCTCGGCAGCTGCATAATCGCTTCGCACCGTTTCTTTGGTTCTAGTCGACCCACTCATATCGCCAAACAGCGCATAACAGACTGCATCAAAAATGGTGGTCTTTCCTGCACCCGTTGGCCCCGTGATCAGAAACAACCCATGTCCATCAAACTCTCTAAAGTCAATCTCCGTTTTGTCTTTGTACGGTCCCCATCCACAGATGGTAAGTAAGACTGGTTTCATAAGCTGCCTCCTTCCTGCAATTCCTGCGCTTCTTTCGCAAGCAGTTCAACAAGTAAAGCACGCTCCCGTGGTAGTTCACTGCCTCTTACAGACAGATAAAACTCTTCAAAAAGCTCCAGAATCGAGGCATTGCGGACACTAAGTGTTGGTTCTCCCAGCGTTCCTGTCATTTCATTTTTCTCATAAAAAATCTGACATACATTTGGATAGACACTTCGAAGCGTTCCCATCGGATCAATCAGTTCCTCTTCATCTGTC
Organism: uncultured Lachnospiraceae bacterium; assembly: GCA_947631985.1. Taxonomy (GTDB): domain Bacteria; phylum Bacillota; class Clostridia; order Lachnospirales; family Lachnospiraceae; genus SZUA-378. The sequence continues at coordinate 1,164 of CANRNK010000125.1, forward strand.
AGCATGACTTGTAAAAAGTCCTGATTGTTTCCTGCTGCTACAATCTCTGGTGAGATCAGCTCCTCCAGCTTTCCTTTGATCTTTCTCAGATCATGATGGAGCTTGAATGGTATTTTTTGAACCGTAACTTTCCCTTTTTCCTCCATTGTGATCAACTGAATTGACTTCGTCTGGTGCACTTCTGAAAAAGAATATTTCATTGGCGTTCCCGCATAATAGACCGGTTTGCTCCCAATCTGCTGTGGCTTGTGAATATGCCCAAGCGCTGTATAGTCAAAGTCAGCAAACAACGCTGCCTCCACCTGGTCAAGTCCTCCAACATGGACTGATGTCTCTGAGTCTGACAGTTCAGGAAGTCTGTCTCCATCCGTGACAAAAAAATGAGTCACTAACACCTTTCGTTCGCAGGGAAGTTCCATTCCCTCCAGAAGTAGCTGCACTGCCTCTCTGCTCGTCTGGGCACCCACCGTTGCTGGCCTGATAAAGGGAAGCAATACAAAAGCTACTTCTCCATATGCATCCTCTAATCTGACACATTTTGGTTTTTTGCATTCTGTAAAATCCTCCAGGCTTCCCGCAATAAAAAGACCCTGCTTCTCCAGAATATTCCCTGCAAAGGAAACCCGTTCGGCGGAATCATGATTCCCACTAATCATAAGCACTTTGATCTTGGCACTTGTTAACGCCACCAGAAAACGATCCAGCAGTAACACCGCATCCGTGGAAGGAATGGACCTGTCGTAAATGTCTCCCGCCAGAATCACAGCATCGACAGCGTTCTCTTTCGCCATGGTAATGATCTGTTCCAGAAAAAATTCCTGATCCGCAAGAAGGGAAAACTCATTTAGTGTCTTTCCCAGGTGCAGATCTCCTGTATGAAGAAATTTCATGACGCCTCCTTTAACCACAAAGGAGTTTCTCAGCTGAGAAACTCCGTGTACACAATTTTAAGATCTTTTCATCTGTTTGGCTTTCTGCTTCGACTTTCTTTTCGCACTTTCCTTTATACTCAAAGATGTAATCTATTCTACGATGACTGACCAGCCTTCGGGGCCTTCCATCTTGCCTAACTGGATTCCTGTTATGGTATCGTATAATCTCTGGCTTAGTACTCCGATTCCACCATCTGCGATCTTAAGATCCACATCTCCTTTTCGAAGATTTCCAACCGGACTGACTACTGCTGCCGTTCCAGTTCCCCATACCTCTTCCAGTGTTCCATTCTGAGCCGCTTCAAATAACTCATCTGCTGAAACTTTTCTCTCTTCTACTTCCATTCCCCAAAGTCTGCAAAGCTCAATACAGCTCTGTCTGGTAACCCCTGGCAGAATCGATCCATTTAATGCAGGTGTTACTACCTTCCCATCAATCTTGAAGAAAATATTCATCGCTCCAACTTCCTCAATGTATTTTCTCTCCACACCATCCAACCACAATACCTGAGAATACCCCGCATCATGTGCTTTGACCTGTGCCTTCATGCTGGCTACATAATTTGCGCCGGCTTTCGCTTCTCCAAGTCCACCTTTTACGGCTCTGACATACTCATCCTCAATCCAGATTTTAACCGGATTCAGTCCTTCTGGGTAATAAGCCCCAACCGGAGACAAGATAATCATGAATTTATAAGTATTTGATGGCCTTACCCCTAAGAATGCATCTGTTGCAATAATAAATGGTCTGATATACAAAGAGGTTCCTGGTCTTGTTGGAATCCAGGCCTCATCTATTTTTACAATTTCCTTCAACGCCTGTAGAAAATCCTCTGGTTCAATTGTTGGAATACAGATTCTTTCATTGGTTGTATTTGCTCTTTCAATATTTCGGTCAGGACGGAATAAGAGTATTTTTCCTTCGTCATTCTTGTATGCTTTTAATCCTTCAAACATCTCCTGTCCGTAGTGAAACACCATGGTAGAAGGCATCAGTTCAAGTGGCTGATAAGGAATGATTCTTGGGTCTATCCACCCCTGTCCTGCAACATAGTCCATGATGAACATATGGTCTGTGAATATCGTTCCAAATACAAGCGGATTCTCTGCTCCCGGAATCGGTTTTGGATTGGTTGTCTGCTCAATTTTGATGTTTAACATGATTTCCCTCGCTCACTTTCCTGCATTGATCTAATATTTGCCATGAAAATTTTCAGCATTTCTATCATTATTATCCTTTTACTTTAAAAAGTCAATGTAGGATTCCTATTCTCATGATACATTTTCCTGCTAAATGGCTTTACTTTGAAGCATTCTCTTTCACCAACGCCTCTACCATTCCAGGGTATCTCCATTGATTGTTCTCTCGATCAAGCAACTCATAATCACTTCCATTGTCCCACCACATGCAAGGAACACCAATTCTATCCCCTTGTGTTCTATAAAAATCAATCCAACGAATCCGGCTTTCTTCATTTCCTTTGTCTACGCAGCCTATTTCAGTTAAAATAACAGGTATCCCTCTTTGAATGAATAAGTGATCTATATTCTTAAAGATTTCAAGGATCTCTTTGGTATCTTCCTTCTTTGTGGCGGACCAGTTTGAGGTTCCAGCCTCGTCTTGACAAAATTCATATGGTTTATAGGTATGAATCGAGACAATTATATTCCCTCTTGGAACTTTAAGCGCCTGCATCGCTTCATACAAAGAGTTTGATGCATAAGGACAAACAAGTAAATACCTCTCTCTATTTTTTTCTCCCGTCATGCGAACTGTCTCGACAAATTCCAGATTTAGTCGATTGGTCATCTTCTGCATTTCTTCTGTTCCTGCACCCCATTCATACTCACTGTCTCTAAGTCTAGGCTCATTCATGCCTTCAAACAACAGATGCTCGTCATAGTCTCGAAATCTTGTTGCAATCTGCTGCCACAACTTCACAAATTTTACAGATACCTCTTCTTGCTTTGCGGTATCCAAGTTTAACCAAGTTTCATGATGTGTATTGATGATGACAAAAAGTTCTTCTGCAAGAGCCATATCAACAACTTCTTGCACACGATTCATCCAGATTGTAGATATCTTTCCGTTCCGATCCAGATGATCTTCCCATGTGACAGGAATTCGCACAGTATGAAATCCAGCCTCACGAATCATCCGAAACTGGCTTTTCTCAATATAGGGGTTGTTCCAGAATGTTTCATACTCAAGTTCACCTGCATCAGGATCGTATTCCCACATATTTGTGGAATCCAACGAATTCCCAAGATTATATCCATTTCCCAGCTTTTTCACGAATCTCATATTTTTCCCCTGATTCCATGCAGCTACAGACCACACAATGATGATAAGTACTATCAACGAAATCACAACCACTAACAATCTTTTTCTTTTATTATATCTGTGTTTGGTTTTCATCTTTTTCCCCACGCATTCACTATACCAGATCTATTTCATCAAATTCTTTCTTCTTTTCTTCTTTTCTTTCTTTCGCTTTTTCTCTTCTACTGTGTTCCTGCTTCTCAAGCGCAATTTGATTCATTTCAATCAGCCAAATAAGTAATCCGTTTGTAAGTTCATCACTTTGTAATATCTCTTCATGATTTAACACATGATATAACTTGTGTCCCTTCCGAATCTCTGACTCATATTTACAGGTAAGTGCTATCTCCTCCGTAAGCTTTAGTGTAAAACAATCAATTTCTTCCTCCAGTAGAACGCTCACATAGAGATAATTAAAATCATGAAGTAGAATTTTTCTCTCCTTTTTATCTCCCTCTATTATATAAGCAACTTCCCTGTTTAACAGAATTCTTGGATACTGTCTTTTTTGATATAATGGTGCTACAACCCTTTTCTTGGTATTTAGTTTTAGGTCATCGAAACTTCCACTATCTTTTTTTATCTCCTGGGGTAATACTGGTATTCTATCATACAGCATCTGTAGGTATTCATTATAAGTTCCCATAAAATCTTTTATTTTCATAGAATAACTCCATGTATGACCAGTCTGTGCCACATACACAACCTGTGCTTCTAAACTGGCAGAATACTTTTCGGTGTTAAGCCGAATCACTATTACATCATCTACTGATAAATAATAGGGCTGAAGCAATGAGATAGAAATACCAGACTCCGAAATATCTCTTGTCACTCCTTGTACGCAGCGAACCCCATCGTCAATACTAGCTGGAATAGAGGTTATCACACGTTCCGCTTTTCGATATGGCACCCGTCCATCAACAAAAAACAATGCCATAACCATCAAATAAAGATTGTTTACCAGCCAAAACAATACAATAATTGGTCCAAACGAACTACTATCGAACATAATAATAATACAATTTATAATTCCTATTATAGATAAAACGATTAAAATGAGAAAGGGAATTGAGTATATAATATTCTTCCCTTTTTGATTTTGTATCCCTTCTTTTTTAGTAACTTTAAACTTCTTCAGGCTGATTCCAAAGCTTTCCAATAAAATGGGGCCGAGCATAAATGGAAATAGAACTGTTTCATAAACGCTGGTCCATTTTGTGGTTCTTATATTATTACTAAGCATCTTCAAACTAATATTACTGGTAATATACATTGGAAGCCAGAACAGCAGCACCTCAGTAAGCGTACATTGAAATACCATAAATCCAAATGTTGCATAAAGGATTGGTGACATCATATAAATAATTCTTTTTATCGGTGCATACCAGTACCAGATTGATGCCCAGTAATTAATCTTTTGCGAGAACGATAAATCCTTCGCTGTAAAAAGTTTCATCTTCTTTCCAGTTGCAATAACACCTCTCCCCCACCTGACCCTTTGTTGGATCAGACTTTGAAGATCTGTGGCTGACATACCAGATGCGAGTGGTTCTGCAATTCCTAAACTAACATAACCCTGTTTTTCAATCAGAATACCTGTAGCAAAGTCTTCCGTAATCGCATCCATAAAAAAACCCCCAACAGCTTCTACTGCGTTTCTACTAAGTACCGTGTTAGACCCGCCATAAATTACGCTGTTTGTCTTCGTTCTGGCCACTTGAATATCCCGATAAAAGTAATCTTGCTCATTCGGTATTCTGCTTTCGGAAAAAAGATTAAATTGAAATAAATCCGGATTGTAAAAACTTTGTGGTGTCTGCACAAACCCAAGCTTAATCTGATTCTCTGCTTCCCTTCCCCTATTTCGTCTTTCGCAATCAATAAAATAAGGAATTGTCTTCATCAAAAAATCACTTTTCGGTATCATGTCAGCATCCAAAGTAACAACGTAAGGTGATTTGGAGTGCTTTAATGCATTATTAAGATTCCCTGCTTTCGCACCTTTGTTATCTGGTCTGTCCAAGTAATTGACACCCATTTCTTTTGCAAGTTGTCGCATTTGTGGTCTTCTATTATCGTCACATAAAAAAATGTGAACCTTATCAGGGTCAGGATACTCCATATATTTGCATCCATTGATTGTTTTATATAAAAGTTCGACCTCTTCGCTATATGTTGCAATAAATATATCTACTTCTGGAAATTCCTCACCCTCTACCTCTGGCAATCGATAGGTTTTATTTGAAGACATATTTGCATAATGAACAAACGCTTCAATCATACCAAGCGCTTCTACAATCAGTAGCGTTACACCCGCCACAACTGATATCACACCAAACCCAAATGGGATTGTGAAAAAAATTCTCCAAACTAAATAAAGAATTGTAAAAAGCATGTTCACAAAAAACCAGATTCTTCCTTTACTGCTCTTTACAAATAACGCCATTCTACTTATTACCACTAATTAAAGTCTCCTCTTTGAAAAAATTAAATGCATCATTATTAATATTGTAAGGATAAACTTCAACAATAATATAATCAAATTGCTTTTCCTTTACATAATTTTCTATATTCAATTCTCCGATATCTTCCAAAGACCATATCGCTTCTATACTACTACACATAGGCATAAGAAATGAGATGACTGGTGATAAATAAGAGTCCCTAATCATAAACATACTAGGTCCCTCCTTATTCTCATGGTTAATAATATTCTCATAGTATGTTATACCATTTAAATATAAAGAGTAACTGGAGTCTGTATAAATATTGTCGTTTTTTGTTAAGACTGAAGGTTCCATTAATGCCTGCACAAAATCACCACTACGTTTTTCAAGCTT
>CANRNK010000126.1 GCA_947631985.1 uncultured Lachnospiraceae bacterium
AAATCAAGGAGTGCGAATGTTCTATCTCGCATTTGCTCCCATCCGCCGCTTTAGCGGCATTTAAATCGGTAATTACCAGAAATTTCCCATGTTCTTTTAACCAGTTCTTTTTTTCTCTATACTCCGGAAAGTAATATTCCACTGTTTTCCAGAATTCTCTCGAATGATTCATATGAATCCTGTGGCACAGTTCATGCACAACAACATAATCTAACACAGAAAAAGGTGCAAGCATCAAGCGCCAGCTAAAAGAAAGATTCCCACTGCTACTACAACTCCCCCATCTCGTTTTCGTATCCCTTATGGTTATTTTTTCATATGTTACACCTAAAATTTGCGCAAAATGAGCGACCCTTTTGGGGATGTAATCCACGGCTGCCTTTCGATACCTTTTTTCAAGTTCCTTGGTCTGGTTGGTTTTTTCCCTGACAGGCTGTACGTTCACATTACATTGTTCTCTATATTTATCTTTAATCCACGTTTCTTTCTTCTCAAACAACGCTTCAATTTCTTGAATTCGAATCCGAATGGGAGCTCTAACTACAATTCTTCCTCCCGGTTTGATCTGTATTTCTAAGGATCTCCTGTTACAACGAACGAGTTCATATTCTACCCTCAGATCATCATATTCCATCCAGTGGCTTGAAGGAGGAATAGGTTCCCCAATTTTCCGCTTATTCATAGATAATTCCATCCATTTTTGCATGACTTACTAGCAGATAATCAGAAACTTTAAGTTCAATCTGACAACCCGGTCGTCCACCGCTCACCATGATCATTTCAAGTTCTTCACATCCAGAGTCAATTACTGTCTCCAATTGTTTTTTCATACCAATCGCTGTACATCCACCCCGGATATATCCAGTGACTTTTGTAAGATCCTTCAGTGGGAGCATCGCAACCGATTTTTCTGAAACTGCTTTTGCAGCCTTTTTCAAATCAAGTTCACAATCAACCGGAATGACGAACACATAGTATTGATTCGATTTTCCTACTGCAACCAAAGTCTTATATACCATTTTGTAATCCTGTTGTAACAAATCCGCTACCTGTGTTCCCTCTAAAAATCCATCACATTCATATCCATGCACTTTATAGACCACACCGTTCTGGTCTAAGATTCGCATTGCATTTGTTTTCGTTTCTTTTTCTTTTGCCATCGTAGTTCGTCTTTCTCGTGTCTATTTTTTCTTTGTTATCAAAACTTTAGATAAACTTTTGTAAAACTTAAGTATCTTCCCTAAAAATTGGGTACTTTACTGCTTTACAGGTTTAAATTGTTTATGATAGACTACACTATGTTACTTATTTCCTATTGCTTTTTTATAAAACATCTTTAGGAGTCGTATTATGAAACATCTCAAAAAAATATATGCGGATTTTTTCCACTTTTTATCTTTGCCCTGCTTCCCTTCACCTATTATATCTCTTATCTTGCCACTTTGAAAGACTCTTCTAAAATCAATACAAGACTTTACTCTGCGGTATCCATTCTTGCTTTCTGGAGTATTCGTCTTTATTCTTATTTCAAAGAACCTCTCTACACTGCACACGGAAACCGGATGCTTTCCGTGTTTTATTTTTTCAACACCAGCATTACCATGATTTTGATTCTTTTTTGTCTTTCCGTTTTTTCAACAAAAATTATGCACTCTGAAAATTCTCTGAAGGCTCATAATTCCAGGTTGAGTTCTCTTGCAATTACTGATTCCCTTACTGGCTTTTATAATCGTAGATTTATGGTAGATCATTTAAAGCATTCTATTTTACGCGCTAAACAGACTGGGTACCGCTTCAGTCTTCTACTTTGCGATATCGATGATTTTAAATTAATCAATGATACCTACGGACACAATTGTGGCGACAAAGTAATCCAGCAGATGTCAGAAGTAATGCAACGAAACGTCAGGGAAAGTGACTCTATTTGTCGTTGGGATGGAGAAGAAATTTTATTATTACTGCCCGGCTGTTCCGATGCCGATGCCGCAAGGCTTGCAGAAAAAATCCGTTTCGAGATTAACCAGGAGCCTGTTTTATATCAAGGAAATCAGGTGTCATTTTCCATGACCTTTGGCGTGCAATCCTATGAACCCTGCACAGACTATCTGGAATTAATCAGAAAAGTAGATATTAAGCTTTATCAGGGGAAAAACAGAGGAAAAAACTGCGTTGTTTTGTAGTCCAAACGTCAGTTTTTTCTCATTTAATCCTTATTCTGTCTCTTTTGTTTCCAGAAGTCGCAGAAGATATTCCCATACTCTTTTTACAGAGGCAATGTCGAGCATTTCCTCCGTTGTATGTATCCCGGACATATTAGGACCAATTGAAACACAGTCCAGCCCTTCTATCTTCTCGGAGAGCAATCCACACTCAAGACCTGCATGCACAGCTTCAACTTTTGGTCGCACACCATACATCTCTTCATAGACAGCACACATCTTCTCTCGAAATACGGAGTCAGCTTTATATTCCCATGCCGGGTAATTTCCAGTCATACGAATGTTTCCTTCAAAAAGGTTTGTTAAAAATGTCAGCTTATCACATAACGCTTCTTTTGCACTTTTCTTAGCACTTCTGACCGCATAGGTAAACAAAATATGTTCCATTCCCAGTTCCATAATCCCAAGATTGAGCGAGGTTTCTACCAGCCCTTCAATTTCCATGCTCATCATCTGTATTCCGTTGGGTGTAGATGTTAAAAATCCAAGCGTTTTATTCCACGAAGACTTCGAGAGCACACTCCCCTCCCATTCGGACAAACATACTAGTTCAACTTCCATTTCAGGATCTGTCATTTTGTACTCATGCTGGTAAATTTTTGAAAACTGTTGAATCAGCTTCTGAACAAGAGAAACGTCTTCTTGTTCCACAAGGATTTCCACCGTACACTCGCGTGGTATCGCATTGTCTTTTTGCCCTCCAGAAAGTGAAATAATTCCATAAGTAACTTCCTTTTGAAGCTGTAGAAGCATTCTACCCATTAATAGATTCGCATTTGCTCTCCATTTATGAATCTCAACTCCTGAGTGACCACCTGTAAGTCCTCGTAGTGTCATTTTGATTCGCTGGCCAGTCGATTTTTCATATAAAACCGGAATTTCGCAGTAAGCACGTACGCCACCAGCACAACTACTGAGCATAATTCCCTCTTCCTCCGAGTCAATGTTGAGCAGACGCTTTCCTCTTAGCATAGATAGTTCTATTCCTGCAGCACCTTCCATTCCGACCTCTTCAGATACCGTGAAGACCACTTCAAGTCTTGGATGCTGTATCGAATCAGATGCCAGGATTGCAAGCGCATAGGCAACTGCAATTCCATCATCTCCGCCAAGGGTCGTTCCGTTTGCATACAGATATTTCCCATCCGTTTCCAGCTTTAAGCCTTCTGTTTCAAAATTAAAATCAAACTCTTCTTTTTTCTCACACACCATATCCAGATGTCCCTGTATGATAATCGGTTCTTCTAGTTCATACCCCTTAGTTGCTTCCTTCACGATTACAACATTAAAAATAGAATCCTGCGTCACAGAAAGACCACGCTCTTTTGCAAAAGCAACGCAATAATCACTTAATTCCTTCTCATGATAGGAACCATGGGGAATATTGCAAATAGACTGAAAATACGAAAAAACTTCTCTTGGTTCTAGCTCTTCAATTTTTATCATTTTTTATTTTTCACAAGAAAATCTCCTTATGAACTCCTTTCAAAATTAATATACTTAAAAAAGTCCTTGAATTAATTCAAGGACTTTCATTTTTCATCTTTTCAGATTAATTAAGCAATTTTAGATTTAGCAAGTTCTGCAAGTGTTGCAAATCCTTCTGCATCATTAACTGCCATTTCAGCAAGCATTTTTCTGTTCATGTCGATTCCAGCTTCTTTCAAACCAAACATGAATTTGCTATAGGATAATCCATTGATTCTAGCTGCTGCATTGATACGTGCAATCCATAACTGTCTGAACTGACGCTTTCTTTCTTTTCTTCCTGCATAAGAAGAAGTTAATGCTCTCATTACTGACTGCTTTGCTACTCTGTACTGTTTCGATCTAGCGCCTCTGTACCCTTTCGCAAGCTTTAATACTCTATTATGTTTTTTCTTTGCGTTCATTCCGCCTTTGATTCTTGCCATTGTCTGTTCTCCTCCTTACACAATTATAAATATGGTAAAATCTTCTTCATATTTTTAACATTTGTTGAATCTGTCATAGCAGCTTTTCTAAGATTTCTCTTGGTCTTAGCAGATTTCTTTGTCAAAATATGCTGTTTGTAAGCTTTACTTCTTTTCAGTTTTCCTGTTCCAGTAAGTTTAAAACGTTTTGCTGCTGATCTGTTAGTTTTAGTTTTTGGCATATCCTTAGTCCTCCTATTATTCCTACATGAAAATCAAATCGATTTCCTTGTTATTGATCTATTTTAACTGTAACTAGCGTTTTTCAGTTAAAAACATTGTCATACTTCTTCCTTCAACCTTTGGTGCTTTTTCAATCACCGAAATATCAGAAAGTTCTTTTGCAAAATCATCCAGAATGTGTTTGCTTTTTCCCATATGTGCCATTTCTCTTCCTCTGAAACGAAGTGTTATTTTCACTTTGTCTCCTTTTGAAAGAAACTTTTTAGCAGCATTTATCTTCGTATTCAAATCGTTCGTATCAATGTTTGGTGAAAGTCTGATTTCTTTGATTTCAATCACGCGCTGTTTCTTTTTTGCTTCTTTGTCTTTTCGGATCTGTTCATATCTGAACTTCCCATAATCCACAATTTTGCAAACAGGTGGCTTCGCTGTCGGCGCAATTTTAACCAAATCCAGTCCTGCCTCTTCTGCCATCTTCATTGCTTCCTGTACTGTCATAACACCAAGTTGGTCGCCATTTTCTGCAACAACACGTACTTCCTTGTCTCTAATCTGTTCATTGATCATTAAATCGCTAATAATTTACACCTCCATAAGATGAATAAAAAAAGTGGATAGTCAGACTATCCACTAGATACAATCATACATAAGCTGTCCTTACGACAGATTTTGAAAATGAATGTTATTGACACCTGTCAGCCTTCGCTACAGGGTGAGAGTGGATACTCTGCTTGTTTATGTTTGTTTTACACACTAAACAAAATACCATATGCGTTCTTACTTGTCAAGCAGTTTATTTTCTGCCACAGAATCCTTTTTCTCAGACAGAAGTAATCCTATAATTGTCAGAAAAGCACCTGTAATGGTGACCAATCCTGGTATTTCTCCAAGAAAAACAGCCGATGCCACAATGGTAATCACAGGAATAATGTAGATGTAAACGCTTGCTTTCACCGCTCCCAGTTCCTGAACCGTCCAATTCCAGATGATGTAGCAGATTGAAGTTGCCCCAATGCTTAAAAAAAGCAAGTTACCTATCACTTCCGGTTGCATCAGTTTTACAGGTTCAAAGGAGAATCCCATCAAAAATCCAAATGGAATCATACTAATCAGGCCATAGAAGATAATCCTTCTGGTTGCAGCAATCATGTTCTCTCCCATATTGAGATGTTTTTTGATAATAATAGAATAAACCGCCCAGACAAAAGCTGCTCCAAGTGCGAGAAAATCTCCTTTTGGATTCAGCTTCATGGAAACTCTTCCATTATAATTAATCAGAAGAATCCCTGACATTGCCACCAGGAAGCCCAAAAAGAAATATTTCTTCGGCCGTTCTTCTTTTAAAAACAAAAATGCCAATATCGCTGTAAACATGGGTGCTGTCGATACAATCACACCCACATTTCCAGCAAGTGTATAAGTAAGTGCTACATTTTCAAACAGAAAGTAGATGGTGACTCCTGACAAGCCTGCAGCCAGATACCAGAGTTCTTCTTTAAGACCGGTAAATTTAAGCGGCTTTGGGCAGACAAGAACCAAAACAAAATAACCTGCAATAAATCGATAAATCAGCACTTCAATTGGTGCCATTTCCCCCAGAAGCAATTTGGTTGATATAAATGTCGTCCCCCAGATAACCGCTGTAAATACGCCAAGAATATGCCCAATCATGACTGACCTGTTTTGTTTCTTCATGCCTTAACTTCTTCCCAGTTTTCTTCTTCTCTGATTTCTTTTGTTCTGATTTCCTGGATGATATTAGAGATAAAAGTATCTAATGTACTCTGCCCTTCATCCCCAGCAAATCTGCTTCTGACTGATACCAGATTTTCTTCTTCTTCTTTTTGACCCACTACTAACATATAAGGAATCTTTCCAAGTCTTGCTTCTCTGATCTTATACCCGATTTTCTCAGAACGATGATCTACGGTAGCAAGAATTCCATTATCCAAAAGCTTCTGATTCACTTTTGTAGCATAGTCTGCATATTTTTCTGAAATCGGCAGTACTCTGACCTGTTCCGGACACAACCAGGTTGGGAACTTTCCTGCATATTTTTCAATCAGCCACGCAAGTGTTCTTTCATAACAGCCAATCGATGTTCTGTGAATGATAAAAGGACGTTTCTTCTCTCCATCCACATCAACATAAGACATATCAAATCGCTCTGCGTTGAACATATCAAGCTGAATTGTAATCATTGTATCTTCTTTTCCATATACGTTTTTTGCCTGAATGTCAAGTTTTGGGCCATAGAAAGCAGCTTCTCCTTCTGCCTCAGTAAACTTAATTCCAATATGAGTCAGAATCTCTCTCATCATATCCTGTACCTGGTTCCATATTTCTTCCGTCCCAAGGTATTTTTCCTGATTGCTCGGATCCCATTTTGACATTCTATATGTCACATCACCTTCAAGACCCAAGGTCTGGAGACAATATTTTGCAAGGTCTACACATCCCTTAAACTCTTCTTCTATCTGTTCTGGACGTACAATAAGATGCCCTTCTGAAATGGTAAACTGTCTCACTCTTGTCAGCCCATGCATTTCCCCAGATTCTTCATTTCTAAAAAGGGTGGAAGTTTCTCCGTATCTCAGCGGAAGATCTCTGTATGACTTCTGGCTTTGTTTGTATACATAATACTGGAAAGGACATGTCATAGGGCGAAGTGCAAAAACTTCAGCGTCTTCTTTTTCTTCATCACCAAGTACAAACATTCCTTCTTTGTAATGTGCCCAGTGATCTGAAATCACATACAGGTCTTTTTTGGCCATCATCGGAGTTTTCGTTCTGACATAACCACGTCTTTCCTC
>CANRNK010000127.1 GCA_947631985.1 uncultured Lachnospiraceae bacterium
AACTGTGTCAAAATCCACACACCCCCGGTTGGGCAGGGTGCAATCGGTGCTGCCCAGTAAGGCGCTGCAAATCCCCATGCATTGGAAACAATTTCACCAACTGTCCCCTGTATTCCATAGCACATGGAAGCGGTCTTTCTTCCCTCTGGAAATAGCATGTTCTCGATCCAGAAAAGCAATGGAGATACTGTTTCTGCAAGTCCGCTCACCAGTGCCGGCCAATAGTTCATCTGCGTATTAATATCCAGGTGCATGTCACAGGTCCAGCCTATTCTACAGGCAACCTCATCATTCCAGATTCCCTGAAGATGTGGCGGTAGAATAGAATTCTCTCGCACCGAAGAGAAAAGTAAATAACGCCCATATTGGTAGAGAAAATTAACTTCCGGATGGTCCAAGATTTTTACCTGATTCCTGTTAAAGAGTTCATTAATATCCTGAATGTGTTCCTCTTTGATGCAAGAATACGATTTTTTTTGAATTGCCGCCCGGATTATTCTTTTTTGATTCTTTTTGTATAAATGCTCAATCATACTTTTGTAATGATCTTCTCTTCCAATTCGTTCCAGATAGTCTGTGCCAATTTCAACATAACTATGCACCCATGTGCAGTCAGTTATGGCAATCCTACTCTGTTCTTTTGTAAAAATTCCATCACTTAGAATCGTTACTTTTCCTGCGAGGTGAACTCCTGTTTTCTGATCGCAATGCATTGTTTCATGAGCATTGGCAAAAAAATCAATGACATTCCCCTCTTCCCCTACTGAAATCTTATGAACTTCCCCTTCTGTAAGGTTTTCTAGTCCGACTGTAAGATCAAATAAATCAGTACTTTTGCCTGCTATGACCAAATATCCTGCAGGGTTTGACACAAAAACTTCTTCCTCAATCATCGAATTATTTTCGTCTGATGGTCTTTTAATCTGCATCTTTCTTGAAGCAATGCCTGTTTGAATAGACAAACATCTCGAGACCAATTCCACTTTTCCGTTTTTGCTCCCATACTGCAGAATCAGATTTCCAATTGGTAAATTTGTTCCATAGTCATTTTTCTTTCCAATGAAACCCTCTGCATCCAGATGCACTTTTTTAAAGTCGCCTTTTTGTGCAGCTCTTCGCATTTTATAAAAGGAATGAGCTGCATCTTTCTGACAGTTGTCCTGATCAGGTGATCCACTAAAAAAAGTGTTCCCAGATAATGCGATTTTATTAATTGGTGTTGTGCCGTACACCATTCCCCCAATGTGTCCATTTCCAATTGGAAATGCCTCACCAAAACGGGTTGCCGGATGACTGTCACTAAGAAAATATTCCAATGCATTGCATTCTATCATACGCTGCTTCCTTTGCTTTATTCTTTTACTGCGCCAGAAGTCATACCACTTACGATATATTTCTGACCAATCAGATAGACAATGATGACCGGAATACAGGTCAGAATAATGTCTGCAAAGATATAGTTCCAGTAACTCGTATTTTTCCCAAAGAACTGATAGACTGCCATCGTCATAGGAAAGAGACGGCTTTTACTGGATAAATACAACGGTGTAAGAAAGTCACTCCAGACGCCCATGAATTGCAAGATAAAACAGGTGACAAGCGTTGGTTTCAGCAGCGGAACAATAATCCTAAAAAAAAGCGCAATGGGTCCTGCTCCATCGATGACTGCAGCTTCATCCATCTCAACTGGCACTGATATCACAAAATTGCGAATGGTAAATACACAAAATGGAATCATTGCACTTGCAAACGTTATAATAATACCAAGTCTCGAATTCGTTAAATTCATTGTCTGGAATACCCTTACTAAGGTCACATAATTGACAGGAAAAAAGAGTCCACAGATCACAAAATAATAAATAAAATCATTAAACTTGCTTCTCCTTCTGCACAATACGAAGGCTGCCATGGCGCATAAAATCACACCAACAAAGGTCGCTACTGTTGCATAAAGCATACTGTTTAAGAATCCTTGTATCAGCTTCCCTTTTTCAATTACTTCTGTATAATTACTGAACATCCATTTTGTTGGCAGGGCAAGGCTCATTCTGGCTGCCTCTGATTTGGTTTTAAAAGAATTAATCAAAACCATATAAAAAGGTGCTACAACCACAAGGCACAACAAAACGCATAAAATCTGTTTTCCAATATTCTGCACTGTTTTTCGATTCATTATTGCTGTACCTCCTGTCTACTCATCACTTTTACAACCAAGACTCCAATGACACCTGTAATAATCAGAAGAATCGCATTCATCGCCGAAGACATTCCATATTGTCCATTTGAATAAAGTTGGAAGGCATAGGTGGTCAGCACTTCTGTTTCATGTCCAGGGCCGCCATTCGTCAGGACATAGACAACATCAAATACTTTAAGTCCATAAGTGATACCAAACACCAGGTTAATCATAATAGAACCTGACATCATCGGGAGCGTAATAAATCTAAGTTTGTGCCAGAAATTTGCACCATCAATCTGTGCTGCTTCATAATAAGACTTCGGAATTGCATTGAGTCCTGCCAGGAAGATTGTCATAACATATCCAATTCCTCTCCATGCATCCACCCCAAAGATTGATTTCCATACCATATCCAGATCTGATAACCATTTTTGTTTTAAAAAGCCAAGTTGTAGAAATTCCAGTGAGTGATTCAAAAGACCAGAATTATAGTTTAAAACCGATTTAAACACAATACCAATAATAACAAATGGCAGAATCGACGGAAGATAGAACAAGGTTCTATAGATTCCCTTCCCTTTGATTCCTTCCTGCAATAAGATAGCCAGAAACAAAGCTGGTATTATCTTAACTACATTAGAAACCAGTGTAAAACGCAATGTATTATAGATTCCATCTGCATAATTCTTCTTAGAGGTGAAGATTTCAATATAATTTTCCAGACCCACAAAACCAAGACCTGTTACACTGGTTCTGGCACTCCAGTCAGTAAAGGAATAGAGTACTCCAAGTAAACTTGGAAAAAGAAAGAATACAATATATAAAGCCAATGGTAGAATCAAAAACCACTGCGGATAGATTTTTTTCTTGTTCACGTTCTGCCTCCATCTTTAAAAAAAGGTGCATGGAGAAGACTCCAGGCACCTTTCTTCACATGTTATTTCCAAGCTGTATCGCCAGCAACTTTTGCTGCTTCTGCTCTGTTTGTATCCATATTTTTTAATACATCATTTGCTTCCATCTGTCCCTGACAGAAAGAAACCATATCAGCACCAAAATCCATCCAGTAATCATTGGTGTATTTGGTACCTGACTGAAGAACAGCAGTCCCGATTTTAGACGGATCAAGACTTCCCATAAACTCTTCTTCTTCATAGAGCCAGTTTTGTTCCAAACCACTGATATTGACATCTAAATTGGTGTAGGCTGGTGAATTATCCAGTATTTCCTGCAGGCTTTCTACAGAGCATATAAACCGAAAGAATTCTTTTACGAGTTCTGGGTGTTCCGATCCATTATATCCAAACATAGTAGGTCCAGCTGGGTTCGTTGGGAAATAAGTATTGTCTCCCAATGGTAATAGGAAGAGACCAAATTCGTCTTCTGTTCCTGTATCTTCTTTAATTTGTTTGATATAACTTGAATTAGCCATTGCCATTGCACAATTTCTATCTCCAAATTCATTAGACATATTCGTGGAATCTGTTCCAATCCAATCTTCTCCAAAATAACCCTGATCGGACAATTCTTTGAACTGTGTCAACACTTCTATCATTTTTTCATTGTCTGCAAATGTTGCTTTGTTGGTATTAAGTGCATCATATAAGCCAGGCTGTGCTTCTTCATATACACCACCAATCTGGAAAAAGGACAATTGATGCTGCCAGCCATCCGCTCCAGGTACGAACCAAGGTACAATTCCCTCTGCTGCAATTTTACCGCAAGTATCTAACATCTCTGAATAGGTCTTTGGTACGCTAAGTCCCATTTCTTCAAATAGTGTTTTGTTATAAAGCATGACATACTCTGGTGAATTGTGCCAAATCTGTAAACCATATAGTTTATCTTCATAGGTACAGGATGCTTTTCTTGATTCTGGCATAACGTTTTCCCATTCCGCTCCTGTAAAATCAATACAATACTTCTCGGGATCTACAATTGTTGATGCAATTGCAAACGGATTGGATTGAATCCAAAACACATCTGCACAGGTTCCTGTGTCAAGCTTGGACTGGAGAATATCTGAATACTGATCCGCTGGAATTGTCTGAAGATCAACCGTAACCCCATACGTCTCTTCAAATCTTGCCAAGGTTGCGTCGTACCTATTGTCCATCCAACCTGCCGATACCAGGATGCTGAGTTCTTCCCCCGAAAAATCAGCTGTTGTTGCTGCAACTTCTTCTACTTCCTCTGCTGCCACTTCTGTTTCTTCTTGTGCAACTTCTTCTGTTGCAACTGCTTCTGTCTCTGCCGCTTCAGTCTGTCCACTTCCACAGCCTGTCAGCATTGCTGCACACATACTTACACATAGTGACAATGCCAATACTTTCTTTTTCATTTGTACCCTCCTAACTTTTTGCTATACCCCTGCAGCAGATCTGTTCTTCAACTCTACTATCTGCTACTCTTCCTTTATTGACAGTATTAGCATATCAAACGAACCCATATGATTCTATGCACTAATTAATTCCTAGCATTGTACTTCTTTCACATTTGTACGAATTTTATTTCTTTTATTTTGTTCATTTTTCTTTTTTACAGATTTCTTCTGTTTGCTTCGTTGTTTTTTATGTATAGAAATGATATACTTTTCAAATATATTTTAGAAATAACACCTAACGCAAAATTATTTTCAGGCACCGCTATGACGGCAGAATGGAGCAAGTGTGAAAAAAATATTACCTATTAGCTCCTTTTTAAAGAAGTTTAAGGCAAATTATATGTCCTATCAGCAAAAACGACCCCCCGAAAAGCTTCAACTGCGACTGTTTAAAGCATATCTTTTAGTCGCAATTACAGTTCTGATCTGTTTTTCTTTCTTTTTCTACGAATACGTTTCTTCCATTCTGATTGCAAACGAAGAAAGTGCTCTCATCGCTTTGAATTCATCGATTCAGGATCAGGTTGATTCTGTCATCAATGATCTTGATATCACTTCTGCCAATATCAATTACAGCAGTTTGATGAGTGATAATCTGGATGCTTCCTTTAATCTAGAAATTTCCGAAACAAATTTACCCCATCTGGCTGACCTCTTTGTGACAATCAATGGTTCCGACATTAAGGCAGATCAGATCAATTTGTTCGATTTGAAGGGAAACGAAGTAAAAGTTGGAATGATTACCAATACCGCACATGTTGATTTGAACAGCCTGTCCTGGTTTGAAGAAGTCAAGGAATTGAATGGACTTAAGCTGATTAGTGAGCCTTACCATACTGGTGCATATGCACAAAGTTCAGCAAGTTCTGACTGGTTTCTCTCTGTTTACAGAACTTATTCGAATCAATACGGTCGTAAGGTCGGCGTCATAGAAACAGTAAAACGATGTAAGAATTTATTTAAATCCGTCATCTCTTATCAGAAAAAAAATGCTGAATCTGCGGATATCTATATTTTTAACGAAAAGGGCGCACTCGTATTCCCCTATACCTACTCCAAACAGGAAAGTTCTGCTTATACCTATTACTTCCAGGTTTTACCAAAACTTGGCAGTGAAAGTCTGGTTCGCAATCCAGTCAGTGATGAGCGTGAACACTTGGCATTTCTGAAAAGTCCTTATAGTAAATGGACCTATGTTACTGTACAGAATGAATCCGTTATTCTAAGACCTGTTCGTAATCTGAGTTTGATTCTATTAGGTGTCGTTATTATAATCCTTGGAATTGCAGTACTGATTTCCTATTATGTCTCTGCCAATCTGACCAAGCCTGTCATGCAATTAAAACAGATCATTCAAAAGATGGATCTCGATACACTTGGCCAGGGACAATTGGAGCAATATCATCCTTATTACATTGAATTAGAAGAGTTATATCATGACTTTGAAAAGATGAGCCGCAAATTAAAAAGTTCGATGGATGAGCTGATCGACAGCCGTCAGCAAGAACTCAAGTCAAGAACACTCGCCTTACAGACCCAGACAAACCCGCATTTTTATTACAATACACTCTCTTGTATTATCGTTCTTGCAGAAAATAAAAAACATGATGAAGTTGTCATGTTATGTAAAAATCTGACACAGATTATGCGCTACATAACAGATGGCCGCTCAACCTGTGTTTCATTGGCCGAAGAAATATCCTATGTAGAAAAGTATCTCTATTGTATGAAAGTAAGGTATCAGTCAAGCTTAACCTGCATTATTGACGTTGATGAAGCTCTTTTAAAACTGACTGTGCCCAAATTGATTATCCAACCGATTGTTGAAAATGCAATCAAATATGGAACAAACTGTATTCCTCCCTGGACAATTTCTATTATCGGAAGGCAGGCGGAGGACCATTGGCAGATTGATGTGATTGATTCCGGCAATGGATTTAGCCAGGAGGCAATTACATTAATTCACGAACGAATCATAGAAGCTGATGCAAACCCCGGGATGCCCGAACTGAAAATTGACGGCCTGGGAATCCTGAATGTCTATATGCGTTGGAAGATTTTTTGTCGGGAAAATTCGATTTTTGAAGTAGGTAACACGCCAGAAGGTCATGGAATTGTCTCCATTGGCTGTGCTTGCAGAAAAGAGGAACTTGCATGAAATATAGTGTCGTAATTGCGGAAGATGAAGTGTTATTATTGGAAAATTTGATTCAGAAGGTAAACGATTCCCAGACAGGATTTGAGGTCATTGGGTCAGCACAGACAGGGATTCAGGTCTATGATCTGATTACCGAACTTAATCCTGATGTATTAATTACAGATATTCGGATGCCGGTTATGGATGGCCTGACTTTGATTAAAAAAGTGAGGGAGTTTCACCCTCATATTGACATCATGATCATAAGTGGATTTTCTGAATTTGAATATGCAAAAACGGCAATCAAATACCAGGTAAGTGAATATTTACTAAAACCAGTCGATACACAGGAACTCTACCAGGCTCTCATGAAGCTAAAAAATA
>CANRNK010000128.1 GCA_947631985.1 uncultured Lachnospiraceae bacterium
GAAGTGACATATGAAGAAGAGTATGATTCGACATCGGATGATAGTAAAGTTGGTTCCGAAAATAAAGACAACACGGACGATGACTACATAGAAGATGATGACTACTACATAGAAGATGATGACTACATAGAAGAGGATGACTACATAGAAGACGATGATTACATAGAAGAAGATGCATACGAAGAAGAATTCGCTAAGACAACTGGCGCCTTAAATAATACAAAAGCGTCAAATACGTCAGTGAAAAAATCGGGTCAGGTTACTGAAAAACAGGCCGGAACATCGACAGGGAAGTCTTCGGCAAACAGAAAGAAAAACAACACAGGAAGAAATTCGGCCAGAAATCCTAAAAAACCTGCCAGGAAAAACACCAAGGTTGCTGCAGCAAGTATTTCTGAGAGACTCAAAGAGCACTTTCATGACTTTGGGCCAATCGATGCGATTGTTGGTATTACGGGTGTATTTGTACTGGTAGTTGCGATTATTACTGCCAATATGTTTGGGAATGCCAAGATAACAGAGAAGCAGCTTGCAAGCATGGCAGAGTTGGGACAGCAGCTAAGCAGTATTGAAGTAATCGGTGAGAGTGGACTTCTTGCGATTGCGGATGCGAAGATTGCGGCTTCCTCAGTGATAGAAGAAATAGAAGAGGAAGAAGTTCCAAAAGACGAAGCAGAGTCAATCGAAATCAAAGTAAATATGACTTCAGTTGAAAAAGATCTCAAGATCAAGTTCATCAACAAGGCAACGGATAAATTGATCTCTAATGTGGAGTTTGCGGTAGAAATAACGGACCCGAAAAAAAAGACAATGAATAAAACAGATGACGACCAGGATGGTATCATCTATTTAAAGGATATTACACCAGGAAAATATTCTGTACTAATCAAACCGGTTGGAGAATTCACCTTCCCAACGGAACCGGTCAAAGTAACAGTGAAAGACAAAATTGCCTATGAAAAAATTGAAATTGCAGACGAAGTGAAGACAGAAAAAGAAGTCAATGTTGCAAAAGAAGATACTGCAGTTGCAGTAGTTCAGGAAGCTGTTCTGGCTGACACCGTGGAATGGGTTGAATCTAGTAAGACTTCCGTGAGTGGTGGCGATGGCTATCAGGCGGTGGATAAGGCGACGATTACCGATCCGAGTACCACTTCGAGTGCAAAGTTCTTTACCAAGTTCGTGAGTGAGAATGACATCTCCGGCTTTAGCATTGCACCGTCTAGCGCATCGGTGGATGTGGGGAAAACAGTTACAATTACCCCTACGATTTCCTATTCGGGAACGACTACGGGCGCTAGCATAGCATGGAGTTTAAAAGATAGTGATGTAGCATCTGTAGATGATAATGGAACAGTAACTGGAGTCCAAGCAGGGTCGACAATAATTACCGGCACCATTAGTGTCACAGAAGGAAACGCAAAAACAGCAACCTGCACCGTTACAGTAAATGCAGTTACACCGACCACTGTCCCAGTAACAGTAACAGGTGTGACATTAGATATAACAACCACAACACTTGCGGCTGATGCAACAGTGAAACTGACACCAACCATTTTGCCAGGTACGGCAACTACCAAAACGGTTACTTGGTCCAGCGCTGATACAAATATAGCTGAAGTTGATGCATACGGAACTGTTAAGGGTATCAATGCAGGAAAGGTTAAAATTACAGCAACAACAACAGATGGAGCAAAAACTGCAGTATGTGATGTGACGGTAACCGCGAAAGCAGTTGCAGCCAAAACAGTTGCGCTGGATGTGACAAGTAAAACACTTGCGATTGGTGGAACGCAGCCGCTAAAAGCGACGATGACACCTGCGGACGCAACCGATACCATTACCTGGACGAGTTCAGCTCCTACAGTTGCAGAGGTGAGCGATAAAGGTCTTGTGACAGCGAAGACGGCAGGAACAGCAACAATTACAGCAACGGCAGGACCGGCAACCAATAAAATCACAGCAACCTGTGCAATTACGGTGAGCTCAACGCTTGCAGTAACGCTGGATAAAACAACGCTAACCATCAAAAAGGGTGCGACGACGACGCTAAAACCAACACCAACAGGTTTTACGGCGACTACACCAACTTATACCTGGGCAACCTCTAATAAGGATATCGCAACGGTGGGAACAGATGGTAAGGTAACAGCTCTGAAAGCTGGAACGGCAACCATTACGCTGACGGCAACCGATACGGATAAGAGAACGGCTACAGCAACCTGTACCATTACCATTACAAGTGCGGCAACCGATGATAAGACAACGAAACTCAAAGACAATTCTGGAACACAGTTATTTGTCAAAGAAAACAATGCTTACAGAGAAGCGGTTTATGCGGATTACTTTACAGCAAGTGCTTTCTACAAAAAGGTAACCGTAGCATACAAATACACCGGATGGCAGACACTTGATAATGTGACTTATTTCTTTAACAAAAACGGAGATAAGGTAACCGGTGAGCAGGTCATCAAAGGGGTTAAATATAATTTTGGCAGCAATGGAGCGCTTTCCATGGGAGGCGGATCACTTGGTATCGATGTGTCCAAATGGAATGGCGAAATCAATTGGACTGCAGTGAAGAACTCGGGCGTATCGTATGTCATCATTCGTTGCGGATACCGTGGTTCCTCAACAGGAGCCCTGATTCAGGATCCAAAATTTTATACTTACATCAAAGGAGCACAGGCGGCAGGTCTGAAAGTGGGAATCTATTTCTTCACACAGGCTGTCAACGAAGTGGAAGCAGTAGAAGAGGCTTCTATGGTGCTGAATATGATCAAAGGCTATAACATTTCTTATCCAGTATTCATCGATACAGAGGGAAGTGGTGGACGAGCTGATGGAATCGACAAAGGGACCAGAACTGCAGTCTGTAATGCGTTCTGTGCAACGATTCAGAATGGCGGATACAAAGCAGGTATTTACGCATCCAAGAGCTGGTTTGAAGGAAAATTAAATGCCGGCGCTTTGAGTGGATATAAGATCTGGCTGGCACAATATGCGACCAAACCAACCTATGGTGGACGCTATGATTTGTGGCAGTATACATCAAAAGGTGCAATCGGTGGAATCAAAGGAAATGTTGATTTGAACACCAGTTATTTGGGATATTAAAAAACACAACCGGAGGATAGAACCCAATGAGAACTTACTTAGTGACAGGTGGAGCTGGATTTATCGGATCTAATTACATTCATTACATGTTTCGAAAGTACAACGAAGACATCCGTATTATCAATGTGGATGCACTGACCTACGCAGGCAATCCAGAGAACTTGACAGAAATAGAAAAGAGAGAGAATTATACCTTTATCAAAGCGGATATCTGCGACAAGGCAGCGATTGCTGAGATTTTTGCCAAAAATGAAATTGACAGAGTCGTTCATTTTGCAGCGGAAAGTCATGTAGATCGAAGTATTCTGAATCCAGAAGTATTTGTGCAGACCAATGTATTGGGAACTCTCGTGATGTTAAATTGCGCAAAAGACGCATGGGAGCAGCCGGATGGAAGTTTTCCAGAGGGCAAGAAATTCTTACATGTATCAACAGATGAAGTCTATGGATCACTGGAAGAAGAAGGAGAATATTTTTACGAGACAACTCCTTATGATCCACACAGTCCTTATTCAGCAAGCAAAGCTTCTTCTGATATGCTGGTAAAAGCGTATATGGACACCTATAAATTCCCGGCAAACATCACCAATTGCTCAAATAACTATGGTCCTTACCAGTTCCCGGAAAAACTGATTCCATTGATCATCAACAATGCGCTGCAAGGGAAAAAGCTTCCAGTGTATGGAGATGGCAAGAATGTCAGAGACTGGCTCTATGTAGAAGATCATGCAAAAGCAATCGATATGGTGCAGGAAAAGGGAAGACTCTTCCAGACCTATAATATCGGTGGGCATAATGAGAAGCAAAATATTGAAATTATCACAATTATTATAGAAACACTGCAGGAAATGTTACCAGAAGGGGACGCAAGAAGAGAACTGGTATCGAAAGACCTGATCACTTATGTAGAAGACCGTAAGGGACATGACAGAAGATATGCAATTGCTCCGGATAAGATTAAGGCTGAAATCGGCTGGGAACCAGAGACGATGTTCAAAGAAGGAATCAAACTTACAATCAAATGGTTCTTCGAACATGAAGACTGGATGAAACATGTGACCAGTGGAGACTATCAGAAATATTACAATGACATGTATGATGCAAAATAATAGATGCATTTAAGCTACAGGAAAGAAGAAGGATTATCATGCCTGCATGAATAAGCCTTCTTTCTTGTGTAAGATAAGAAAAATTTTTCGGGCAAAAGCCGTGGAGGGCGCGTATTATGAAAGGTATTATTTTAGCAGGTGGTTCTGGAACGAGATTATATCCACTCACCAAATCGATTTCCAAGCAAATCATGCCAGTGTATGACAAGCCGATGATCTATTATCCCCTATCAACCTTGATGCTTGCAGGAATCAGAGAAATCCTGATTATTTCCACACCAAGGGATCTTCCGGTCTTTGAAGATTTATTTGGAACAGGAGAGCAGTTTGGACTACAGATGTCCTATGCAGTGCAGGAATTACCAAGAGGTCTCGCGGATGCATTTATTATCGGTGCTGACTTTATTGGAGAGGATAGTGTGGCATTGGTTCTTGGAGATAATATTTTCTACGGACAGAGCTTCTCAAAAGTGTTACAGGATGTATCAAAGAGAACCTCAGGTGCTACTATTTTTGGATATTACGTCAGAGATCCAAGAGAATATGGTGTGGTAGAATTTGATAAAGAAGGCAATGCCCTTTCTATTGAAGAAAAACCAGAAAATCCAAAGAGTAATTACGCAGTGCCTGGATTATATTTTTATGATAAGGATGTCGTAGAAATTGCGGCAAATGTAAAACCCTCTGCAAGAGGTGAAATAGAAATCACAAGTATTAACAATGAATACCTGAGAAGAGGAACGCTGAAAGTGGAGACGCTTGGCAGAGGTTTTGCCTGGCTGGATACAGGAAGCCATGATTCCTTACTGGAAGCGGCAGACTTTGTGGCAGCATTCCAGAAGAGACAGGGACTCTACATTTCCTGTATTGAAGAGATTGCTTACAAAAAAGGATTCATTGATAAGGACCAGTTATTAAAATTGGCAGAACCGTTGATGAAGACAGACTATGGAAAATATTTGTCAGAGGTAGCGAATGGACTCTAAGCTTAGGTGGAAGGTATTCTTTTTGTTTGCTCTTTTTTTCGTTGGTGTCGTTGCAGTTGTCTTTGCAGCCAATGCAGAAAAACTCGCTTCAAAATGGAACCTGGACGGCCAAAGTGAAATGGAAATAACAGCACTGCCCGAAGAGGAGCAGGATGAGTCTGGCTTATCGGATTTTATGCTTGATGAGACTTTTTTTGATCCGGAAGAAAGCAGTGCCGCCTATTATACAGAGGATCTGGATGAACGATATGATCTGATGGTGACTTCGGTGGAGAAGGATCTGCGTGTGAAGGTCGTCAACAGACTGGGTGAACCGGCGATTGGAAAATTATTCTACATTGTGGTAGAAGAGGTCGGGGAATATAAGGATCTGGATCAGGATGGGATGATCTATATTGGAGGACTACAGGCAGGAGAATATTATGTTTCCCTGAAAGGGGAAGAGGGTTCTGTCTCCTCCTCAAGAGTGCGGGTTGCGGTCAGAGATAAAGTGGAATACACGGTAATCGATGACATCTCCTATCTGATGAAAACAGAAGATGAAATCGATCCATTGATTGAAGATACGGAAGTTGTCGGAGCAATTGAAGAAAGTGATGGAACAGAAATTACAACACCTTTCCTATCACAGAATACGGCATTTGGAATTGATGTCTCGAAATGGAATAAAGAAATAGACTGGAACCGGGTTAAAGAATCAGGCGTGGAATTTGCAATTATTCGTTGTGGATATCGTGGCTCCAAGTCAGGCTACCTTGTGGAAGACCCTTATTTTGAACAAAATATCAAAGAGGCAACTCAGGCTGGAATTAAAGTGGGGCTGTATTTTTTCACCCAGGCGGTTTCGGAAGTAGAAGCAGTAGAGGAAGCGTCCATGGCAATTGCCCTGTGTGACAAGTATAAGCTGGATTATCCTATTTTCATTGATACTGAGGGAGCTGGCGGAGAAGGAAGAGCAGATCTGCTGGAGCGGGAAATGCGTACCAATGTCTGTAAGGCTTTTTGTGAGACCATCAGTAGTGCAGGTTACTCTGCGGGTGTCTATGCCAGCAAGAACTGGTTTCTACAAAACCTGAATCTGGAACCACTGCAGGGAAACGCAGTCTGGCTTGCTGAATATAAAAGTGAGGCAACTTATTCTGGCGATTATCATATGTGGCAGTATACTTCCAATGGAAGTGTCGATGGAATCGAAGGACGCGTTGACCTAAATGTGAGCTATTTAAAGTGAAGTAAGAATACAAAGTAAGTTTAGGAGATCATACAAACTATGGGAAAAATAACAGTAGAAACATGCGAAATCGAAGGACTGAAAATCATCACTCCAGCTGTGTTTGGGGATGAACGTGGATATTTTTGTGAAACATACAACCAGAATGATTTTAAAGAAGCTGGTATGGATCAGGTTTTTGTTCAGGACAATCAGTCTGCATCGAAAAGGGGAGTTTTGAGAGGACTTCATTTCCAGATTAACTTCCCCCAGGACAAGCTCGTAAGAGTCGTGAGTGGAGAAGTCTTCGATGTAGCGGTTGATCTTCGTGAGGGATCAAAGACCTTTGGTAAGTGGTTCGGGGTCCATCTTTCCGCAGAGAATAAAAAGCAGTTCTTTATTCCTAAGAATTTTGCACATGGATTTGTTGTGCTATCGGAATATGCTGAATTTGCTTATAAATGTACTGATTTTTATCATGCAAATGACGAAGGGGGTCTGCTGTGGAATGACCCAGCAATTGGAATTGAATGGCCTATTCCTGAAGGAATGGAGCTTACAATTTCAGATAAAGATACGAAGTGGGATGGCATTGAACAGTATCAAAAAGGAAAAGCGTGATGCAAAAAGCT
>CANRNK010000129.1 GCA_947631985.1 uncultured Lachnospiraceae bacterium
ATAAACTAAGACCGGACGCATTGGAGAGACTGAGTCTGGAATCAGCAATTTCCGAACTGGTGAAAGAGATGAATAGTGTGTCAGGACTGAAAATACATTTCAAGAACAAGATGGAAACACTGAAATTTGATGAAGATGAGGAAAATGCGATTTACAGAGTCATTCAGGAGAGTGTGACCAACGCAATTCGACATGGAAAAGCAGAAAATATTACGATTACAATTGAAAAAGAAGAGTCGAATCTGCTCCTTACCATACAGGATGATGGAGTTGGCTGCAAAGAGATCAAGAAGGGATTTGGAACAAGACATATCACAGAAAGAATAGAAATGCTGAATGGAATTGTGTTGTTTGATGGGGAGAATGGATTTAGAGTATTTGCCAGAATTCCAATCAGATGGGGGGAAGAGTATGATTAAAGTCTTGATTGCAGATGATCAGGAACTGATTCGGGAAAGTTTGAAAATCGTACTGCAGACAAAAGAGAATATTGAAGTGACTGATGCGGTAGAAAATGGACAGGAAGTCATCAAAAGCATTCGAAAAAAATTGCCTGATGTGATTCTGATGGATGTCAGAATGCCGAAGATGGATGGAGTTCAATGTACCAAAATTATCAAAGAAAATTATCCTGCAATCAAAATCATTATTTTGACGACCTTTGATGATGATGAATATGTCTACAATGCTTTAAAGTATGGTGCAAGTGGTTATCTTTTAAAAGGAATTTCCATGGAGGAGCTGGTGAAGGCAATTGCGACAGTCTATTCAGGCAAAGCAATGATCAACCCTGACATTGCAACAAAAGTAGTTGAGCTGTTTTCAAAAATGGCACAGGCTGATTTTTCCATTCAGGTGGATGAGAAAGCGAGTGAAAGTCTGACTAAGACAGAAATTAAAATTATTGAGCAGGTTGAATATGGGTATTCAAACAAAGAAATTGCAGACAGACTGAGTCTTTCAGAAGGAACTGTCAGGAATTATTTAAGCACTATATTGAACAAACTAGAGCTTAGAGACCGTACCCAGCTGGCAATTTGGGCGGTACAAACGGGCGTCAGCAAAAAGAAACGGGATATGAACAATGATTAAATCAAAAAAAAACAGGTTCATGATTTTGGTGTGTTTTCTCTTCCTTGGATTTGTAGTAATCTATTCTTACTTTACAACAACTTCCCAAATTCTAGAAGTGGGTGTTTTTGTAGGCAGCAATTGGAATGTGGCAAATGCGAACAGCTACACAATTATGGATAAAGCAATTGAGCAATTTGAAAGCCAGAATCAGAATGTAAAAGTTCATTATTACAGCGGGATTCCCAAAGAAGACTATTCCGAATGGCTGGCAGGTAAGATGCTGATCGGGGAAGCCCCAGATGTATTTATGGTATTGGAGGATGATTTTAATAAGCTTGCATCTATGGGAGAATTAAAAGACCTGACAGGACTAATGGGACGTGATCAATCCTTTGATCAAAATGCATTTTATCAGACAGTTCTTGATACGGGAACCTATTATGGGAAGCAATATGCACTTCCCTATGAGGCGGTTCCACGCCTTATGTTTGTGAACAAATCTCTTTTGAAAAAAGAAGGGATTACGGTTCCGGACAACGATTGGACCTGGGATGATCTTTATGCAATCAGTACAAAAGTAACAAAGGATACAGATCACGATGGCACCCTTGATCAGTTTGGACTCTATAATTATCATTGGACGGAAGCAGTTTATGCAAACGGTGCCCCCTTATTTGACAAGGATGGAAGACAATCCTTTTTTACAGATGACAGAGTGGAAGAAGCAATCAAGTTCGTTATGAAGATTGAAAGTGTGAACAAAGGAAACAAGATTACGCAGGAGGACTTTGATAATGGCAAGGTTGCATTTATGCCACTTCCCTTTTCTGAGTATAGAACTTACAAAACATACCCCTATCGTATTAAGAAATATACGAATTTCCAGTGGGACTGTATCACGCTTCCCTCAGGAGAAAAAGGCAATAATACTTCTGAAATCAACACGCTGCTGGTTGGAATCAGTGCACACACCAAAAAAGAAGCAGCAGCCTGGGAATTTTTAAAAACGTTGACTTATGATACCCAGATTCAGATGAATGTGTTCCGGTATTCCCAGGGAGCTTCAGTTCTAAAGGACGTAACACAATCAAAAGAAGCAGAGGAGATTTTGCAGCAGGACATGGAAGAGAGCGAAAAAGTTATCGATACCACACTGCTGAACAGAGTATTGGATGAGGGAATGATCATTCCAAAGTTCCAGAATTATAAGGAAGCAATGGCGGTAGCGGAGAATGATATCAATCAGATGCTAGAGGGTGAAAAGAGCATAGAAAGTTCTCTGAAAATCCTGCAGCGCACGTTGAAACGCTATCTTGCACAATAAGAAATTTAGGAAGAAACTGTTGCTATTTCTAGGAATTTCTGATAGGATAACAGTGGTTAAAAATTATGGATAACTGTAGAATTATTTTGAAGGGAGAACTACTATGACTGAAAACAAGAAGTTGCAGGAATGGGTAAAAGAGATGGCAGAAATGTGCCAGCCAGACTCTATTTACTGGGTGAATGGTTCAGAAGAAGAGAACCAGAGATTATTGGACGAAATGGTTGCATCAGGAGCAGCTGTGAAACTGAACGAGGAGAAACGCCCTGGATGTTATTTATTCAGCAGCCATCCTTCCGATGTTGCTCGTGTAGAAGATAGAACTTATATTGCATCTAAGAAAAAAGAAGATGCAGGCCCTACAAATAACTGGGTAGACCCAGACGAATTAAAAGCTACTATGAGAGAATTATACAAAGGTTGTATGAAGGGTAGAACGATGTACGTGATTCCTTTCTCAATGGGACCTGTTGGTTCTCCAATTTCAAAAATCGGTATCGAATTAACAGATAGCGCTTACGTTGTTGTTAATATGAGAATTATGACTCGTATGGGGACTGCAGTTCTTGAATCACTTGGAGCTGATGGTGAATTCGTACCATGTCTTCACTCAGTAGGAGCACCTCTTGAAGAAGGACAAAAAGACGTTGCATGGCCATGTGCGCCAATCGATAAAAAATATATCAGCCATTTCCCAGAAGAAAGATTAATCTGGTCATATGGTTCGGGATATGGTGGAAACGCACTTCTTGGAAAAAAATGCTTCGCACTTCGTATTGCATCTGCAATCGCTCGTGATGAAGGCTGGTTAGCTGAGCATATGTTAATTCTCAAACTTACCAATCCAGAAGGTGAAGTAAAATATGTAACTGGCGCATTCCCAAGTGCTTGTGGTAAAACAAATCTTGCTATGCTTGTTCCTACCATCCCAGGTTGGAAAGTAGAAACAATCGGAGACGATATCGCATGGATGAAATTTGGCGCTGATGGACGTTTATACGCAATCAACCCAGAAGCAGGATTCTTCGGAGTTGCACCTGGAACATCTTATGATTCAAATCATAACGCTATGATCAGTGCAGAAAAAAATACAATCTTCACCAACGTTGGCTTAACAGATGACGGTGATGTATGGTGGGAAGGCATTGGAACAGATGCTCCAGCACATTTAATTGACTGGCAGGGAAATGACTGGACACCAGATTCAGACAAACCAGCAGCACATCCAAATGCTCGTTTTACAGCACCAGCTGGACAGTGTCCTGCAATTGCACCTGAATGGGAAGATCCAGCAGGCGTTCCAATCTCAGCTATCTTAATTGGTGGACGTCGTCCAAGCACGATTCCATTAGTACACGAAAGCTTAGACTGGAAACATGGTGTATTCCTTGGATCTATCATGGGATCAGAAATCACAGCAGCAGCAATCTCGAATAAAATCGGACAGGTTCGTCGTGATCCATTTGCAATGCTTCCATTCTTTGGATACAATGTATGTGATTACTTAGCACACTGGTTCAAAATTGGCGAAAAATCTACAGAAGATAAATTACCTAAGATTTTCTATGTTAACTGGTTTAGAAAAGATCAGGATGGAAAATGGTTATGGCCAGGATTTGGTGAAAACAGCCGTGTTCTTAAATGGGTATTTGAAAGAACATCAGGAAAAGGCAAAGCAGTTGCTACACCAATCGGTTTCATGCCTACAGCTGATGCAATTGATGTTGAAGGACTTGATGTCAGTGCAAAAGACATGGAAGAATTATTGAAAGTAAACAAAGAAGAATGGTTAGCTGAAGTAGAATCTATCAAAGCTCATTATGAAAACTTTGGAGAAAAACTTCCTCAGGAATTAAGAGATCAGTTAGTAGCTCTTGAAGCAAGACTGAACGCTTAATATTAAAGAAAAAGCGAAAGCAATCTAAATAGGAATCCCGTCATACATTTATTTGTATGACGGGATTTTTTGGTGAAAGGATTGCTCTATTTTATCCTTATCTTATAGAAAAACGGAAGAAAGAATGCTACAATAGAAAAATAGATGAATTAAGAGACAAATAGATGCAAGGGATAAATGAAAAGTACAAAAAACACAGAGATAGAACAGTCTAAAACAGGAAAATATAGTTTGCTGTAGAAAGTGAGGGTTTTGAAATGGGATTATTAAAAGCTGGGTTTGGAGCAATTGAGGGTGTATTAGCGGACCAATGGAAAGAGTATTTTTATTGTGATGCGATAGATACTTCCATTTTAGTTACAAAAGGGGAGAAACGCACCTCAAAACGTGGAACCAATACCAAAGGTGAAGAGAATATTATATCAAATGGATCTGTCATAGCAGTCAATGATGGACAGTGTATGATGATTGTGGAGCAGGGAAAAGTAGTTGATATCTGTGCGGAACCTGGTGAATTTGTTTATGACTCGTCTACAGAACCTTCTATTTTCTATGGGAAACTTGGACAAAACCTGATTGAAACCTTTAAGACCATTGGTAAACGTTTTACCATGGGTGGAGAGACTGGAAAGGACCAGAGAATTTATTATGTCAATACCAAGGAAATTATCGGGAATAAATATGGAACAGCAACACCGGTTCCGTTTCGTGTCGTTGACAATAATATTGGACTTGATATCGACATCTCTATTCGGTGTCACGGAGAGTATTCTTATAAGGTTACAGATCCTATTTTATTCTATACCAATGTATGTGGAAATGTGACTGAGGAATACAAAAGAGAAACGATTGACAGTCAGCTTAAGACAGAGTTGCTAACTTCCTTGCAGCCAGCATTTGCCAAAATATCTGCACTTGGGATCAGATACAGTGCATTACCAGGGCATACCACAGAAATTGCAGATGCACTCAATGAGATTTTGTCTGCAAAGTGGAAAGAATTAAGAGGGATTACGATTGCCTCCTTCGGAGTAAATAGTGTCTCGGCATCAGAGTCAGACGAAGATATGATCAAAGAACTTCAAAAAACTGCTGTTCTGCGTAATGCCAATATGGCGGCAGCAACACTTGTAGGTGCACAGGCAGAGGCAATGAAGACTGCAGCTGGCAATACGGCGACTGGACCTATGTTTGCATTTGCAGGAATGAATATGGCAGCGAATGCTGGTGGAATGCATGCAGACCAGCTTTACCAGATGGGAATGGCAGGCCAGGGACAGGCACCCGTACCAGCAGGAGGTATGGCGCAAGCCGGAGCAATTGCGCAACCAGGTACACAGCAAGGAGCAGACACAAAGGCCCCAGAAGTTGTTGGCTGGACCTGCGCATGTGGTGCTGTAAACAAAGGAAAATTCTGTGCAGAGTGTGGCTCACCAAAGCCAGCTGGCGCAAAACAATACAAGTGTGATAAATGTGGATGGGAACCAGAAAATCCAGATCAGGCACCAAAGTTTTGTCCTGAATGTGGAGATCCATTTGATGGCGCTGATCAGAAGTAATAATCTGATTTGGGAAGTTGTCCTGCAAAAGAAGCATGAGAGAGAGGAGCAAGTTTGAATTTTAAAGAGAGATATCTTGCCGGAGAAATTGAGTTTGAGGCAATAGACGATTTTACATATGAATGGGGAATTAGTCAGGAAACTTGCTGTACTCTTAGGGAGTACCTGGGACTAAATGAAGAAGAAGAGGATGTCTGGATCAGTGTTAGTGATGAAGCACTAAAAGAAATGCTTGACCAGCAAAAAGGAAAAACGAAATAATGGCAGAAATAAAGAGAAATAAAAAAATGATTTGTAAGATTTCAAATATATGTGGTGGATGTTTGGGACAGGATGAGAGCTATGAAATACACTTAGCCCGGAAACAGGAACTGCTAGAAAAACTTCTTGGGGAATACTGTAAGGTAGAACCGATGATTGGGATGGAGTACCCCTATTACTACCGCAACAAAGTGCATGCTGTCTTTTCTCATGACAAACAGGGGAATGCAATCTGCGGTGTGTATGAAGAGGGGACGCATCACGTTGTCCCAGTAGAAAACTGTCTGATTGAAGATCGCAAAGCTGCCGCAATTATTCTGAGTGTAAGAGATTTACTGAAATCATTTAAAATCAAAACATTTAGTGAAGATAGTGGATATGGTTTGCTTCGCCATGTTCTGGTTAGAACGGGACATACGAGTGGAGAAATCATGGTGGTACTTGTTCTATCAAGCTTGATCATGCCTTCTAAAAATAATTTTGTGAAAGCATTGAGGAAGATTCACCCAGAGATCACAACCATGATTGTAAATGAGAATTACAAAAGTACGAGTATGGTTCTGGGGGAAAAAGAGCAGGTAATCTATGGAAAAGGCTTCATAGAGGATACTTTATGTGGAAAGAAATTCAGAATCTCTTCCAAATCCTTCTATCAGATTAATCCAGTCCAAACGGAAATTTTATATGACAAGGCAATCGAATATGCTGGACTGACAGGGAACGAGACGATTTTGGATACTTACTGTGGAATCGGTACAATTGGAATCATTGCATCTGACCATGCAAAGAAAGTAATCAGTGTTGAACTGAACTCCTCAGCAGTCAGAGATGCAATCTCTAATGTGAAAAGAAATGGAATTAAGAATATTGATTTTTATACCAAGGATGCAGG
>CANRNK010000130.1 GCA_947631985.1 uncultured Lachnospiraceae bacterium
ATTGCTGTCTGTCCACCAAATTGCACCACCGCGCCATCCGGTTTCTCGATGTTGACAATACTCTCAACATCTTCTGGTGTCAAAGGTTCAAAGTAAAGTTTGTCTGCAATATCAAAATCCGTACTCACTGTTTCGGGATTATTGTTAATAATAATTGTCTCATACCCTTCTTTTGCGAAGGCCCAGGTACTATGAACACTACAATAATCGAATTCAATTCCCTGACCGATTCTGATGGGACCCGATCCAAGAACCAGAACTTTTTTCTCTGGTTTGGTTTCTAATGCCTCATTCTCGCTTCCAAAGCAGGAGTAATAATAGGGTGTGCTTGCTTCAAACTCCGCTGCACAGGTATCAACCATCTTATATGCAGCGATGATCCCATTCTCATATCTTGTCTTCTTGATCTCGTCTTCAGGTATTCCTGTCAGCCTCGAAATGACATTGTCCGGATATTCGATTCTCTTTGCTTCTTTTAGCAAGTCTAACGTAAGTGGCCCTTTCTCCAACGCCTGTTCCATTTCCACAAGAATTGCAAGTTTATCAATAAACCAGTGATCTACCATAGTGATGTCATGAATGGTATCATAATCAATTCCCTGTCTGATCGCTTCCGCAATCACAAAAATTCTCTGGTCATCCATTATTTTTAATCTGGCTAGCAGTTCTTCTCCCTGCAACATGGAAAAATCATAACTGAGCAGGCAGTCAACATGCTGTTCCAATGATCTGAGCGCTTTCATTAATGCACCTTCAAAATTGGTACAGATACTCATAACCTCTCCAGTTGCTTTCATCTGTGTGGTAAGGGTTCTTTTTGCTGTAATAAATTTATCAAAAGGCAGTCTTGGTATTTTAACAACGCAGTAATCAAGCGCTGGTTCAAAGCTTGCATAGGTTTTTCCAGTAATTGCATTCTTGATTTCATCGAGTGTATAGCCAAGTGCAATTTTAGCTGCAACCTTGGCAATTGGATATCCTGTTGCTTTGGAGGCCAGTGCAGATGATCTGCTGACCCTTGGATTCACCTCAATGACACAATACTCGAAGCTTGTAGGGTGAAGTGCATACTGCACGTTACAACCCCCTGTGATGCCAAGTTCATTGATGATATTGAGTGCCGAAGACCGAAGCATCTGGTATTCTTTATCCCCTAATGTCTGAGAAGGCGCCACTACGATACTGTCTCCTGTGTGGACACCAACCGGATCAATATTCTCCATATTACACACGGTGATACAGTTTCCGTTTGCATCACGCATTACTTCATATTCTATCTCTTTCCAACCAGAAATACATCTCTCTACTAAAACCTGGCCAACACGGCTCAGTCTAAGTCCATTCTCTAAGATTTCTTCTAGTTCCACCTGATTATCAGCAATCCCACCACCACTGCCACCAAGTGTATAGGCTGGTCTGAGCACAACTGGGTATCCAATACTTGCTGCAAATTCTACTCCACTTGGAATATCTTCAACAACCAGAGAGGCAGCGCATGGTTCACCGATTTTCTCCATCGTAGTCTTGAATTCCAGACGATCCTCTGCTTTCTTAATCGTAAGTGGTGTAGTACCAATTAATCTTGTATTGTATTTTTCCAGAATACCTGATTCAGCCAGTTCCATTCCCAGGTTTAATCCTGCCTGACCACCAAGCGTTGGGAGTACACTATCAGGTCGTTCCAAATCAATAATCTGCTCAAGTACCTTACAGGTAAGTGGTTCTATATAAACTTTATCCGCAATTTCTTTATCCGTCATAATCGTTGCCGGATTTGAATTCACCAAAACAACTTCAACGCCTTCTTCTCTAAGGGAGCGGCATGCCTGCGTTCCTGCATAATCAAATTCCGCTGCCTGCCCGATGATAATCGGGCCCGATCCTATCACAAGAACCTTTTTAATCTCCGGATTTTTAGGCATTCTTAGTCACCTCCATCATTTCGATAAACCTGTCAAACAGATAATCGGAATCCTGTGGTCCCGGACATGCCTCTGGGTGGAACTGTACTGTAAAGATATTCTTTCCCTGATACATAAGTCCTTCATTGGTTCCATCGTTAACATTGATAAAAGCTGGTACAGCAATAGCAGCATCAAGGTTCTCTGTGTCAACCACATAACCATGATTCTGTGAAGAAATATAAACCTTCCCTGTAGAAAGATCTTTCACCGGATGATTTCCACCACGATGTCCATATTTTAATTTGTAAGTATCTGCTCCTGTAGCAAGTGCCATCAGCTGATGCCCTAAACAGATTGCAAAAATGGGGATGTCTGAATTATATAATTTTTTGATTTCAGAAATGATGGAAGTGCATTCCTTCGGATCACCAGGTCCGTTCGATAACATGATTCCGTCCGGCGCATCTGTAATGATTTCGTCTGCACTGGTAAGAGCTGGATAGACTGTAACAAAACAACCTCTTTTTGAAAGTGACTGTGCAATATTATCTTTTGCACCTAAGTCAAGGAGTGCAACTTTTTTCCCTGTTCCATTTAGTTGTTTTACGATAGATGGCTTTTTCTCTTTCTCACCGGTATATCGAGTCATACCTGAGATCGGTCCATTCTCTTCTAGTGAAGAAGATGCTTTCACTTCATATTTCTGACTGCAACTAACCTTTTCAACTACTTTACCAGTCGTATATGCCTTCATTTTGTCAATTAATTCTTGTAAATCATAGTTCTCATTGGATGTGATACACCCGTTCATCGTTCCTTTTTCGCGAAGGATCTTTGTCAGTGCTCTTGTGTCAATTCCTGCAATTCCCGGAACATCATGTTGCACTAAAAAGTCCTGAATACTACCATTACTTCTGAAATTGCTGTGATTTCTTGATACTTCACGGACAATCAATCCATCCGGCCAAGGTCTTTCGGCTTCCATGTCTTCTTTACAGATTCCATAGTTCCCAATCAGCGGATATGTCATGCATACCGCCTGCCCAGCGTAGGAGGGATCCGTCAGGACTTCTAAATATCCTGCCATGGATGTATTAAAAACAATTTCACTTATAATTTCTTTCGATGCTCCTATTTGAATTCCTTCAAATACAGTGCCATCTTCGAGTATTAAAAATGCTTTCATTTTTTCACCTATTTAACCTTTCCCATAATCGACTAATTATATCACAACACTTTCGGGGGTTCAACACACAAACCTCATTTAAATTGTCGAAAAAAAGCACCACTCTATCACTTTAATGAGATAGCACGGTGCTTTTTTGACTTACTTTCGTTTATTCCGATAATTCGCCATCAATAATATGAACAATTCTTCCCGCAGACTTTGCAACGTTCCTATCATGGGTAATCATAACGATAGTATGTCCCATTGCATTCAGTTCTTGAAATAACTTTAATACTTCACGTCCACTGTTCGTATCCAGGGCACCCGTTGGTTCATCTGCAAGCAAAATCGCCGGATTACCCGCCATTGCTCTCGCAATAGAAACCCTTTGTTTCTGGCCTCCTGATAATTCTGATGGTCGGTGACCCAGCCTATGATCTATTCCCAGTAATTTAATAATATCCATACATGCTACTTCTGCTTCTCTGTGTTCCATTCCCCGAATAATTAAGGGCATCACGATATTCTGCAGGACATTATAAGTGGAAATCAGTTGATAATTCTGAAAAATAAATCCTATTTCTCTATTTCTGATTTCTGTCAGCTGGCTTTCAGGCATTTCATGTATTGCAAGACCATCCAGAAAATACTCCCCCTCATCCGCCACATCCATGCAACCAATCACATTCATAAGCGTTGTCTTTCCAGAGCCGGATGGACCAAGTATCGCAACATACTCTCCTTCCTTTACATGGAAATTTATATTTTTAAGTATGGGGAGCTTTTCTTCTCCTAGCATATATCCCTTGTTTAAATTTTTAATTTCTATCATTGCTATCCTGCACTTTCCGTTACCTTATTCCAGAATCCAGATTTTCAAGATGACATCCTCTTCACCAGCATTATCCACTAAAATTTTCATAACATCTCCACTTGCAAGCCTGGAGAAAGTTGTAACTGTACCAAGTTTTGTAACAACTTCTGTCCCCACTGGGATTGTTGCTGTCCGCTCCTCCTCCAATGCTGTGTACACAACTGTTGTTGCCTCTGTTTCTTCCATACCTTCCAATATCATAGCGTCCGAAGAAGTCTTTGCATCAGGACGATTCATTCCCCCTCTTTGGGTTGTGGCTTGTGTTTCTTCCACAAGTGCAAATGTCATTTCGTTTCCATTTATTACAGTAATCTGTCCAAGTAGTAGTTCCTGTCCCGCTTCAACCGCAATGTTCTCGCTGCTTACCACTTCAGTTTCTGTTTCCCTGATTTGCGTATACCAGATTCCACCCATTACCAGAATTGCAATTAAAAAAATTCCTATCGCAACCAGTATCTTCTTTTTACGCTTTTTCTTTTTGGCGATTCGAATCGATTCATTGGTCATATTCCTTTTTCCAAGCCCGATCCGTTCTATCTCTTTCAGACTCATATCCACTTCTTCCGGTTTATTCTTACCCTCGTTTTCCTGATGGACGTTTTTATACTCTTTTTTTGACATATTCTGCTCCTATTCCTGATTCAAGGCTACTACCGGGATTAATTTTGATGCTTTAAAAGCTGGGTAGAATCCAAAGATGGTACCCGTCAGCACGCCAAACAAAAGAGAAATGAGGGCTCCTGCTACTGATAATTCCACGCGAACGGAAAAGCTTTCTATAATGGGTGTGATTCCAAGCGCAATCAGTACACCAAATACTGCACCAATCAGACTGATTCCACTTGCCTCAAGTAAGAACTCCTTAAGAATATCTTCCTGCATACATCCAAGTGCCTTTAGAATTCCAATTTCATTGGTTCTCTCTTTTACTGATACAAACAAAACATTCATAATTCCAATTCCACCAACAATAAATACAATCATCGCCATTGCTACAAGAAGCATCGTCAGGGTATCATTGGATGCCATTGCCGCCTCCATCTTGCTCCCAGCATCTTCTATTGTGAATTCTGAATTCGGATAGGAATCAAGTAATACTGCTTCGACGTTAGCGATTACGGTGTCTACATTTTCTACATCCTCTGCAATGACTGTAATCGTAGGACTTACCTCTTCTCCTGTAATGTATTTGATTCCGGTTGCATAAGGAATAAAGATTGCATCATCCGGGCTAATCCCTGAGGATACAGTTCCCATTTCCTCAATTACACCGCTTACCGTATAGGGTCTACTGTCAATGTATACCGTCCCATCATAGGCATCGTATGCACTTCCAAATATTTCCTTGGCTACATTTGCTCCCAACACACATACTTTATCTTTGTTTGTTTCATTCTCTTCGGTCAGAAATTCTCCAATGGATAATTCCATATTGCTAACCGTCACATAATTTGCTTTTACGCCTGCTATCGTATAGGAGGTTGCTTCTTCGAGCTCTCCACCCTCTGTATCGGCTTTTGTCGAAAAAGAAATGGTACTGTCAGTTAGCCCCGGAACAAATACTTCCATATCTTCTCGGTCACTCTCCGTCAGAACTACATTTTCCTGATTGATTCTCTCATCCGCTCCGAATCCACCACCCATACCGCCTGCAAAATCTGGTCTTTCTCCTGATGGCATACCTCCGCCTGGCATACCACCACCAGTTGGCATCGCACCACCCGCCATGCCACCACCAAACATGGAACGGGTTGATTCGCTTGTCTCTTCTGTATCATAGGAAATATCAACTGCGCCCGCATTCAGATTCTTAAACTGTTCTGCAACTTCTAATTTCCCACCTGTTCCAATTGCAATCACCATCATGATTGTAGCTGTTCCAACAACAATCCCAATCGATGTCAGGATTACTTTGAATTTGTTCTGTGCAAGATTGATCATTACCAATCTGAATAACTCTGACATTCTCATGATTCACTCACCTTACTTTCTATCAGAACAACATCTCCTTCCGAAAGTCCTTCTAACACTTCAACATTGATACCATCTGAAAAGCCTGTCTTGATTTCTTTTTGAACGATCGTTCCATTTTCGTCTTTCATTTTCACATAGGAAACGCTTCCTTCTCTCGTCACTGCACGGTTCGCAACATAGATGACTTCCTTGGATTCTTTTGTGATAAAGGTAACATCACAAGTCATGCCTTCAAACATACCTGAAAGTTCTCCCTGCAATAAAACGGTAACTGCATAAGTAATCTCACCTGTACTACTGTCTGTCTGGGCATCCCCGACTTCTGAGATGCTCGCTTCAAATATCGTGTCCGGGTAAGCATCAACGCTGACGTTCACTTTTCCCTCTTGATCAATGGTTTCTAGTTGGTCTTCACTTAAATCAACACTAATCGTAATGTCATCCTGATTGTTCAGCGTAATCAGCGTTTGTGAAGAGCTAAGAGCATCTCCATCACTGATTGCAATGTCAGTAATCACGCCATTGAATTGGGCATATACTGTCTGATCGACAATATAGGTGTTAAACTCATTTAATTTGTCTGATGCATTTTCATAGTCGCTTTGAGCTGATAGCAGACTGGCATCAAGGTATCCGATTGCAACCTGATAGAGCTCCTCTGCTTGGTTACTTTCCACGGTTTCTTCTTCTAATGTAATCTGCGCCTCAATCGTACCTGTTGCAAGATCTCTTCCCGCCTGATTCAGCTCCAGTGTTAAGGTCTGTACACTCTCCTGTGCCTCTTCAATCTTGTCTTCTAACTCTTCTATCTGGCTCTTTAACTCTTCCACCTGTGCTTCGGCATCATCTCTCGCTTCGAGTTGTTTCATATACAGATAGATATTATTTGA
>CANRNK010000131.1 GCA_947631985.1 uncultured Lachnospiraceae bacterium
TTCATACTGAGCGAAATAACCATTTTTCTGGAAAGTGATTGATAATGACGCCCAAGTTTATATCCTAGATATTTACAGCCACTTGTGAATACAAGCGCCGGAATCTGATTCCTTTTTCCAATTTTTTTCAAATAATTGGCAGTCAGTTTTACCATTTTGATTCCCTCTGATTCAGAAGGATATGCCTGAAATATTTCCGGGTGATCTGCCTGTGACACTCCAATGTCAAAATTTCGATGAAACTGTTCCCTGGCACTATAATGATGCGCATGAAGCACTTTCGCACCTGCACAATAGGCAATTGCATAACCCATTTCAATGGCCTTTGCCGCAAAAATCATATCTTCGTTAAAGATTGCTCTGTTCACAAATCCACCCAGTTGTTTGAACACAGCGCTTTGATACAATGCACAGACATTGGAACAAAAAAAAGTCTTAACGCCAAGTTCTGGAAGGTCTTCTTTTGTTTTAACTCTTGATTCTTCTGGATAGTTGAACAATCTGGTATAGCGTTCAATCGGACTTGCTTCTTCCCCTGCAAGCTGCCTCGCATAGGCTACCGCCGTTTTTTCATCTTCCATCGCCTTCACAAGCTCTTCCACCAGGAATTCATCCGTTGGAACTGCATCCTGCGTCATAAACAGAACATACTCCGCGTCAGACCTTTTGAACCCTTTGTTTCTTGTCATTCCATGATCAAACTCTTTCTTGGAATGATGATATACTTCTACATTCTTATTCTTCTCAACAAACGCAGTACCAAACATAAGTCTTCCATAGAATTTTTCTTCCGTATTCAGAATAATGATTCTTTGAATTGGATATGTCTGTTTCGAAAGTTTCTCAATCAGCGCAAGAAATTTCCCATCGGGTTTATATGTGGGAATAATTACATCGATTTTTTTCACAATTCACTCCCCCACCCTATCAAAAAAGGGCCAGAATAACAATTGGCCCTTTCCTTTATTGATTTCTTATTCTTATTCTATTACAGATTTCTCTGTTTCGCAATTTTTTTATCTATTTTTACTTCAATCTTATTCTTCAACAACTTCTTCCGTTGTTTCCTCTAAGGCATCTGGATCAACCGTAATTGGTGTGCCATCGCTTTTCCCAACGTACGCAGAAGTATCAGATTCAATCTTCGCACTGAATTTTTCAACACTTGTAGATACATTATAAGCCTGTGATTCAAACAGGAACTTATGAAGAAGTGCTACATTTTCCGCTAATGAATAAGGAATAACACAGCTTCCCTTGCTTCCAATATTACCTGTCGTTCTATTTGTTTCGAGTGGGAATCCGGTGTTTTCTCCAATTTCATATTCCGCGATGCTTCCGAGCAGGCTTAAGATTTCTTCCAGGCTCAAAGAGGTAGATACTGATGGGAACACTTTATTGGCGATGCTGTTCAAAGTTGTCACAGAAGCAGTTTTGGCTTCTTCCGCTACAGCCAACAACACTTCACGCTGACGTTCCGCACGTTTGAAGTCATCTCCCTTTGTATAACGGATACGGCAATACGCAGTTGCCTGCATTCCATCTAGGAGTTGCAATCCGGTTGATTTTAGCGGGGTATAAGATCTGTCAAGATCTTCTGAAAGCCCAATCTGGTAATTATTCAAATGATCAATTTCTGCTGAGTCAACATCAATCATGACCCCGCCCAATTCATCCACTGTATCTACGAGACCAGCAAATCCTACCGTGGCATAATCTGTAATGTTCATATCCAAATTCATATTCAGCATATTGATTGCCTGTTCTGGGCCACCCTTTGCATAAGCTGAATTTGCTTTGTTATAGGTGTCATTTCCAAGGTTCAGATAGGTATCTCTATAAATAGAAACAAGCTTCACCTTTTTGGTATCCTCATCAATTGATGCGATCATAATGGTGTCGGTACGGGTTCCTTTTCCAAGTGCTCCATTTCTTGCATCAACACCAAACAGTGCAATATTACGGTACCCCTTCATTTCCACATTTGCTTCAACTTCTTCATTGATTACGATATCTTCTTCGTTGATTGTGATTTTTCCAATTTTTTCTGTTTTTAATACACCATACAACACTACTAACATAATCAGAAGTACGAAGATTTCAATGATAAATAAAACCATACGTCTTCTTTTCTTTTTGCCATTTGTTTTCTTTCCTGCTGGTTTTCTTGCTTCTCTTCTGACTGCCTCTTCCTCTCTCGAGGAACGCCTTCTATCTGTTGCCATGTAAACTTTCTCCTTTAATCCTCTGCCCATCTAACCTAATAAGCATTTTTATTGATAAAACCTTTAAATACCGTTAAAAACAATATTTTTATGTCAAATCCCATTGTCCAGTTTTCTATATAATAGAGATCAAACTCAATTCTCTTACGAATTGAAGTGTCTCCACGATATCCATTGATTTGTGCCCAGCCCGTAAGTCCTGGACGCACCTGATGCTTAATCATATATCTTGGAATTTCTTCCTTGAACTTCTCCACAAAAAGAGGTCTCTCAGGTCTTGGCCCTACCATGCTCATGTCACCTCGGAGTACATTCCAGAACTGTGGAAACTCATCGATGCTAGTTCTTCTAATGAACCTTCCCACTTTGGTCACACGCGGGTCATCTCTTGTGGTCCACTTATCCTTCTCACTCTCTGGAGACTGTTCCTTCATACTACGGAACTTATACATCTGAAAGCTTTTATTATGCAGCCCAATTCTCTCCTGGCTGTAAAAAACTTTGCCTTTACTCGTGATTTTAATCGCAATCGCAGTGATTAGCATGATGGGCGATAAGAGTACAATCGCAAAGACAGAACCCACTATATCAACAATTCTCTTAAAAATCAAGTTTAAAGTATTCGTAAGCGGAACGTGTCTGATATTGATTACCGGCAATCCCTGCAGATCCTCCATATATGGGCTACTTGGAATGACGCTATTGTAGTCTGGAATAAACTTCGTATGGACTCCGGATTTCTCACACAAATTCACAATTTCTTCTAGTCTGTCATAATCCTCCAAAGCAAGAGTAATCGATATTTCATCCAGCTTGCTGTCTGGCAGAATGAACACCAGATTGTCTATCTGACCGAGCACTTTTACCCCACGATACATCGTTCCTCTTGGAACTTTATCATCCAGGATTCCCCGAATCACATATCCCCACTGTGGATTGCTCCGAATTCTATTAATATATTCCTCTGCCGCTCTGGAATACCCTACCAGCAAGATGTATTTAACATTATA
The DNA here is from genome assembly GCA_947631985.1 of uncultured Lachnospiraceae bacterium. GTDB lineage: Bacteria > Bacillota > Clostridia > Lachnospirales > Lachnospiraceae > SZUA-378. The sequence goes on from CANRNK010000131.1 coordinate 3,236, forward strand.
CCCACGTTTTCGCATGAGCCTTAGGAAGGTATGAATCAGATTGCGGACAATCGTAGCAAATAAAATATTAGAAAGATAAAAAAGCAGAATCATGGAAAGCGAAAAATCTCTTCGATCCACGGCGTAAATCGCAACGATAAAAAGCAATGCTCCCAGCGAATTGGCCTTAACAATATTATAGAATTCCCTTTTTCTGCCCGCCATTCGTTTGGGCGTATAAAGATGAAACAGATAATACAAAAAAACATATCCCGGTACGATCACGTAGAGCGCCGAAAAATATGTTTCCATAGAATAAAAGCCCGTTCCGGCTTCCATTTCAATTATGCCACTCTCAAATTTGAGATACCACGCCACAATATAGGCAATGGCTGTGACAGCACCATCTATGAACAAATGTAATCGATTGAAATATTTCTGGTTGTCTTTTATCAAAGCAATCACCTTTTCTCTAAATACACATCTAATATATTACAATATTATTAACAAAAGCACAACTTAATTTTCTATGAATTGACGCGCTACAAATTCCTCATAAAAAAGCACATCAGCTTACTTTCTGATGTGCTTCTTGTGAATTATTCGTAAATTCGACGAATCAGGTTACCCCACAGGGCAAACTGAATTTTGACATAATTGCCACAGTGTTTCAGCCGAAACCTAACCCTGTTTTTACGTCCTTCTTTCGAAAGCCCCAACAACAGTCCTTTTCTTAATCCCCAAAGATATGCTTTCCCCATTCCTTTTCGATAAAAGAAAAATGCCTTAATCGCAAATCCCACGAGTAAAAATGGCAGATTTAAAATAATCTGAAGAAGTGGCATATTTTTCAGGACAACATAGACACTATTGGTAGATGCCAGTCCCGTTTTAAAGGGGTTATATTTAGAACCACTAAATCCGCTTCCCACATGAAGTACCTGAGCTTTTGGTTCATAGAGATTCTTGTAGCCAAAAATAGCCGCCCGATATCCCAGATCCAGGTCTTCCAGATAGGCAAAATGATTCTCATCAAAGAGACCAATTTTTTCAAGAATTTCTTTTTTGTAGAGCACAGCGCCTCCACATGCAGAGAAAATTCTGCATCGTTTCTGATAGCGTTTTTTGGTGGCAGGTTTTCCCTTCCCCCTGGCAAACGCCCATCCAGTTGCACAATACAGATCTCCTGCTCCATCCAGAAGCTCTGGCTGATCCATCATCAGCATTTTCGCCGCTACAGAGAACACCCTGTTTCCCGATTCTATTGCTTCCTCTAAGCTTCTGACAAAACCATGCAATACCTTGGTGTCGTTATTTAATAATAGAACATAAGGGGTCGCTGATGCCTGAATTCCCTGATTGACTGCCTTGCAAAATCCCAGATTGCTCTGGTTACTGATGACTGTAATCTGTGGATACTGCTGCTTCAAATACCAGGTACTGCCATCTGTTGATCCATTGTCGACTACAACAATATCAAATACACTGCTTGTCTCCTGATTTAGCGCTGCAAGACAGGACTTCAGATAATTGATTCCATTAAAATTAGGGATTACGACTGTGGTTTTTTTCACACTTCATCCTCTTTTTTCTTGCTCTTATTATTTTCTTGCCCTTATTATCTGCCCTCTGAACTTTGCTGATTCAAAGCTGGGTCATACAGAATCACATAGCCCATTTCTCTGATTTTCTCACAAAATTCCAGACTGATTTCTCTTTGCTTCATTTCATCCGTTATCGTTTGTGTCTTAAGAACGGCTTCCTCATATGCTGCCTGAATCTGTGGTACTTGTCTTACCATGATGTTTCTAAGGTCAAGTGCTGCCACCTGTTGCTGAAGAACTGCTCTGTGCAGTCTTCCACTAAAAGATTTCGGGAGTCCTAAGAAAAGGGGCTTTCCTTCTTCATTCATAGCTCCACCCGACACCCTGCCTCTTTGAAAAAGGTTTCCTCCGATTGCTCCAAGATCTGGTCTCTGGGAAAAAATTCCTTTTTCATACTCAACTCTATAAAATCCAAGGTGATCCGTATGATGAACACATCCGTTCCACCCCATGCTTTTGATAAATTCTTCCACCGCTACACGTCCAGCTTCATACGCATATCGTTTGCTGTCCGGATTCTGTGCCGTTGATCCCGTATGGCATCTCCAGTGATACAACACCTTTCCAATATGACCTACTCTTGCCTGCAGTCGCATCTGCGCCTCTGCCAGTGTATATCCTTTTTCTATTTCTTCTATTAATAAGCGTTGTATGATCCGTAGAAAGAGATCATAGTCCTGCGCCCCATCCATTTTTGAGCGAAATGGAATCTGCCTACAGTATTCTGCACGAATCACGGTAAAATGGCAGAGATAATTATTAGACAAAAACAGGTCAAGATTAAAACCGCTCTTTTGATTTGGTTCATAGAAAATCCGATTCTCCCCATCCGTTTTATCCTCATCAGAATAAACAAGGGCTGCTTCCTCGTGACGATCAATCCACTGCTGCATCTCAAACAAAGCGTCCGGTGTCAGGTAATCATCATGATCCAATAACCCAATAAAGGTACCCGTTGCCAGGGCAATTGCCTCATTGGTATTTTCTGCAATCCCAGCATTCCCAGATAGTCTATGATATTGAATTCTCTCATCCTGATACTTTCCGACCAGATCTGACACAATACTGCTCTGGCTGGCGTCTGCAATGACAAGCTCCCAGCTGGTGTAGCTTTGTGCCAGCATCGAATCGATTAACGTCTTTAAATACTCTGCTTTTGTCTCAAAAGCAGGAACCACTACACTGATTTTTTCTGGTTTCAAAAAGGAATGCGCTCTCTGTGCAGCCAGATGTAACTGATCCGGCTGCTGATAAGTGTAAGTTTCCTTCCTGTTTTGAAGGAAACGCTCGATCGCAACAGGAAGCATCTTTTTCATTCCGTTTTTTTTCAGATAGCGGATTGCCTTTTGTATATTCTTCATATTTTTGCTTTCAATTCCTCTGTCAGCTTAACGACTTTCTCTTTGGCATCCTGAAGAGACGTTCCCTTCACACCCATGTAGAACTTGATCTTAGGTTCTGTTCCCGAAGGTCTTGCACAACACCAGGAATCATTCGAAAGATCAAAATAGAGCACATTTGACTTCGGCAGACCCGTTTTGGAGGTTGCTCCCGTAATACAGTCTGTCACAATATCGTTTGCATAATCTCTCATGCTTAAAACTGTCAGCTCTCCAAATGCCTTTGGCGGATTACTTCTCAGTCCATCCATCAAAGCGGTAATCTGTCTGGAGCCATCAATCCCCTTCAATGTAATGGTGTATAAATCTTCTTTATAGTATCCATATTTTTCATAAAGTTCTACCATGGCATCCCATAGTGTCATCCCATTTTTCTTATAAAATGCAGCAAGTTCACACAGACACATCACTGCAACCACAGCATCTTTGTCCCTTGCATGGGTACCAGCAAGACAACCATAACTTTCTTCAAGACCAAACACATAATG
>CANRNK010000132.1 GCA_947631985.1 uncultured Lachnospiraceae bacterium
CAATCAGCTATTCTCCGTGCAGAAGCACAAAAAGAAAAAATGATCAGAGAGGCGGAAGGTCAGGCCTCCGCAATTCTCAAAGTACAGCAGGCAAGTGCAGATGGTATCAGATTTATTAAAGAAGCTGGTGCAGATGAAGCGGTTTTACGGATTAGAAGTCTTGAAGCATTTGAAAAAGCAGCAAACGGACAGGCGACCAAGATTATTATTCCTTCTGAAATACAGGGAATTGCTGGGTTGGCAACTTCAATAAAAGAAATCATGAAATAGAAATTAAACACAAGAGAAATTAAAAACACAGGGGACATCCCTTGTGTTTTTGCATACGACATGACTGACATAAGAAAATAGGTGGGAGAAAAAATGAATTTAAAAGGACGCAGTTTTTTAACATTAAAAGATTTTACACCGGACGAGATACTATATTTAATTGATCTCGCTGCCGATCTGAAAGAAAAAAAGAAACAGGGAGTCACAGGGAAAAGCCTAGAGGGAAAAAATATCGCCCTGATTTTTGAAAAACCATCTACCAGAACACGTTGTGCCTTTACGGTTGCATGTATTGATGAAGGGGCGCATCCTGAATACCTTGGGAAGAATGATATCCAATTAGGATATAAGGAAAGTGTGGAAGATACTGCAAGGGTTCTAGGAAGAATGTTTGATGGAATAGAATTCAGGGGATTCCTACATAAAAATGTGGAGCTATTGGCAAAACACAGCGGAGTTCCGGTCTGGAACGGTTTAACGGATGATTATCATCCAACCCAGATTCTGGCAGATATGCTGACAATCAAAGAACAATTTGGCGTTTTAAAAGGACTGAATCTGGTGTTTATTGGAGATGGACGAAATAATGTAGCGAACTCAATTATGGTTGGATGCGGAAAGTTGGGCGTGAACTGTACTATTATCGCTCCGGATTCTTTGTGGCCAGAGGCAGAATTGGTCGCTACCTGCCAGGGATATGCCAAAGAAGCAGGAAGCAAAATTATGATCACGGACCAAATAGATGCAGTAGAGGGTGCTGATGTAATCTACACAGATGTATGGGTTTCTATGGGAGAAGAAGAAAAAGCAGCTGAGCGGTTGTCTCTTCTAAAGGACTATCAGGTCAATGCAGTACTGATGAAAAAAACTGGAAAAGAGAAGGCGATTGCATTGCATTGTCTACCTGCTGTAAAAGGTAACGAAATCACAGAAGAGGTGTTTGAAACGCATGCGAATGTTATTTTCGATGAAGCTGAAAACCGCATGCATACCATAAAGGCAGTTATGGTTGCTACCCTCGGGAAATAGAAGAGGGTATGCTGGATTGAAAACAAAGATTTTATCATTACTTAGAGATAGTAAGGACTATGTATCTGGTCAGGAACTATGTGAAAAACTATCTGTGTCCAGAACTGCGGTATGGAAAGTGATTCATCAACTGAAAGAAGAAGGGTACCAGTTTGATGCCATTCAGAACAAAGGGTATAAGATGATTGCGGAACCTGATCTGATGACAAAGAGTGAAATTGTTAGCAGGTTAGAGACAACCTGGGCAGGAAGAGAAATACAGGATCTAAAAGAAACCGATTCAACGAATGCTGACTGCAAAAGGCTTGCAGAGCAGGGAGCGGGGCATGGGCTTCTGTGTGTTGCTGATTCCCAGAGAGCAGGACGGGGAAGAAGAGGGAAAAGCTGGGAATCGCCTCCTGGAACTTCGATTTCTATGTCGCTTTTACTAAAACCTGGAATTTTACCAGAACAGGCACCTATGCTGACAATTGTTATGGCGCTTGCAGTAGCAAGAGCAATCAATGAATTGGGTGAGGAACCGTGTCAGATCAAATGGCCAAATGATATTCTTTTTCATAATCGAAAAGTCTGCGGAATCCTGACAGAGATGAGTGCGGAAATGGACTTTATTAATTATGTTGTGATTGGCTGTGGAGTGAATGTGAATCAGGAGGAGATTCCCCTGGAATTGCAGGAAATTGCAACTTCACTGAAGCGGGAAATGGGAACTTTGATTTCCAGAGCAAAACTGGTCTCTAGAATTCTTTATTTTTTTGAGAAAGTATATGATCAATTTACACAACAGGGTAATTTGTCTTTTCTCCAGGTGGAATATAATAATCTGCTTGTAAATCGATCCAGACAGGTACGTGTTCTTGATCCACAAGGAGAATATAACGGCACGGCAATCGGAATCAATGAGACAGGGGAATTATTGGTTGAGACAGAAGATGGGAAACAGATTGCGGTATATGCAGGAGAAGTTTCGGTTAGAGGAATCTATGGATATGTGTAATAGAATAAAAAAATCAGGAGTGAACTTGACGTATGAATCAGGAAAAGGTAGTATTATGCGGTGCAAATGCATACGAAGAAAAATATTATTTTAATGAACAATTTGCGGGAATACCCAAAAGTATACAGGATGAGCTTCGCGTAATCTGTGTGTTATTTACACAGGAAGCAGGGGGAGTGTTTACCATTGCTTTTGATGAAGAGGGAGACCTTCTGTTAGAAACAGATGCCCATGAGGATGATATCACCTATGATGAGGTTACGAGTGGTTTGCTGATAGGGGAAGTTAGAAGAAAAAGGATAGATCTGTTAGAGTCACTTAGTATGTTTTATCGGGCATTTATTTTAAAAGAAAAGATAGAAGATCTATTGGAGGATTAACGAATGCTGTTAGTCATTGATGCGGGCAATACAAATATCACTTTTGGAGTGTACAAAGAAAAAAAATTAATTACCACCTTTCGAATGACGACAATGCTTGCGAGAACTTCTGATGAATTTGGGATGTCAATTATTCAGCTTCTTGGTATGAATGGAATCGAGCAGAAAGAAATAAAAGGAACAATCATTGCAAGTGTTGTTCCGAATATTATGCATGCACTTGTAGGGTCGATTAAGAGATACATGAAGATGATTCCGATTTGTGTGGGACCTGGAATCAAAAGTGGAATTAAGATTATCACAGAGAATCCAAGAGAAATTGGAGCTGACAGAATCGTTGATGCTGTCGCTGCCTATACGATTTATGGAGGTCCGGTTCTTGTAATTGATTTTGGAACGGCAACCACCTATGATCTTGTTACAGAAGATGGCTCCTTTGCGGCAGGAATTACAGCGCCCGGCATTCGTATTTCCGCCAAGGCACTATGGGAAGATACGGCTAAACTACCTGAAATTGAGATTAGAAAGCCAAAGAGCATCCTGGCACAGGAAACAGTAAGCAGTATGCAGGCTGGACTCGTGTATGGACAGATCGGCCAGACTGAATATATTATCAATCAGGTGAAAAAAGAAAGTGGATATGAGAGTCTAAAAGTCGTTGCAACAGGTGGACTTGGAAGAATCATTGCAGATGCAACAGATGCAATTGAAGTGTATGACAGCGTTCTTACATTAGAAGGACTTCGCATTATCTATGAGAAGAACCAGAAGTAATTAATAACAGTCATTGTTTGTTTTGTGGAGAATTTTATGAATCGTTTGAAAATTGGAACTGTTTTATTAGAAAACAATTTGATATTGGCTCCTATGGCAGGTGTAACAGACCTGCCATTTCGTTTGCTCTGCAAAGAACAAGGAGCTGGATTATTATGTATGGAGATGGTTAGCGCAAAAGCGATTTATTACCAGAATAAAAATACAGAAACGCTTTTGGAGATACGGGAAGAAGAAAGACCAGTTTCATTGCAATTGTTTGGGTCTGACCCCGTGATTGTAAGTGAAATGGCAAAAAAAATAGAAGAGAGACCCTTCGATATTTTGGATATTAACATGGGATGTCCGGTTCCAAAGATTGTAAACAATGGGGAAGGCTCTGCGCTGATGAAAAATCCAAAACTTGTAGAACAGATTATAACGATGACGGTAAAGGCGATTAAGAAACCAGTTACTGTTAAAATCAGGCGCGGTTTTGACGAGTCCAATTTAAATGCAGTAGAAATTGCTAAAATAGCGGAACAAAGTGGAGCAGCAGCAATTGCTGTTCATGGCAGGACGAGAGAACAGTATTATTCGGGGAAAGCAGATTGGGAAAGTATTCGAAGAGTAAAAGAAGCGGTCAGCATTCCAGTCATTGGGAATGGAGATGTTACGTCCCCGGAAAGTGCAATCAGACTTGTGGAGGAGACGGGGTGTGATGGTATTATGATTGGCCGTGCGGTACAAGGAAACCCATGGATTTTTAGTCAGATTTTACAATTTCTTGAAACTGGAAATTTGCCAAATCCACCAGATTATAATGAAGTGGTTGCGATGGTTAGAAGACATGCCAGGCTTCAACAACAGTACAAAGGGGATTATATTGGTATCCGGGAAATGAGAAAACATCTGTCGTGGTATCTGACCGGATTTCCAAATTCTGCCAAAATGCGGGGGAAAGTAAACGAAATGACTAGCTTTGAGGAACTCGAAGATTACCTTGACACTATCGCGATAAGTAAGGTATAATACCTTAGTTAAATGGAGAAGAATACCATAAATTAAAGGATAGATGGGGTTAAACGTAGTTGTTAACAGAAGTAGATTTAGTTAAAGGAAGGGTCAAACAACATGGAGCAGAAAAAGAATATATTAACCTATGAAGGTCTTAGAAAATATGAAGATGAACTTCAGGATTTAAAAGTAGTGAAACGTAAGGAAGTAGCTCAAAAGATTAAAGAAGCAAGAGAACAGGGTGATCTTTCTGAGAATGCTGAATATGATGCCGCTAAAGATGAACAGCGTGATATCGAGGCGAGAATTGAAGAACTTGAGAAAATCCTGAAAAATGCTGAGGTAGTAGTAGAAGATGAAATCGACATTGACAAGATCAGTGTTGGATGTAAAGTTGAAATCTTAGATGTTGAATACAATGAAAAGGTAATCTATAAAATTGTTGGATCTACAGAAGCAAATAGCTTGAAGGGAAAAATCTCCAACGAATCACCAGTTGGTAGCGCATTAATTGGCGCACAGGCAGGAGATACCGTTCAGGTTGAAACACAGGCTGGAGTATTAAAATATAAAGTTCTTGAAATTCAAAGATCTAATTAACCAGGAATTGATAGTCAATTTTTTAAGGAGAAAAGACATTGAGTGAATCGGTAAATAATGCAAAAGAACAAGAACAGGATTTAAATCAACTCTTAAAAGTGCGTAGAGAAAAGCTGGCAGCACTTCAGGAAAGTGGTAAGAATCCTTTTGAAATAACAAAATATGATGCCTCACATCATAGCGCACAGATTAAGGAGAATTTCGAAAGCCTTGAAGGAAGCAAAGTGACTGTGGCAGGAAGAATTATGTCGAAAAGACTGATGGGAAAAGCATCTTTTTGTAATGTGCAGGATCTCCAGGGTAATATTCAGTCTTATGTTGCAAGAGATAGCATTGGAGAAGAATCCTATGCAGACTTTAAGAAATATGATGTTGGTGATATTGTTGGAATTGAAGGAGAAGTATTTAAGACAAAAACTGGCGAAATATCGATTCATGCTGAAAAAGTTCTATTGCTTACCAAGAGTCTTCAGATTCTTCCAGAGAAATTCCATGGTCTAACCAATACTGATATCAGATATCGTCAAAGATATGTCGATCTGATCATGAACCAGGAAGTCAGAGAGACATTTATTAATAGATCAAAGATTATTAGTAAAATCCGTCAATATCTTGATGGAGAAAACTTTATAGAAGTAGAAACACCTGTTTTAACACAAAATGCTGGTGGTGCAGCTGCGAGACCATTTGATACACACTTTAATGCCCTTGACGAGGATGTACATCTTAGAATATCGTTAGAATTATACCTTAAGAGACTTATCGTTGGTGGACTTGAAAGAGTCTACGAGATTGGACGTGTATTTCGTAATGAAGGAACAGACACCAAGCATAATCCAGAGTTCACACTCATGGAATTATATCAGGCATATACTGACTATTACGGCATGATGGACCTATGTGAAAACCTTTATCGTTACGTAGCGCAGGAAGTTCTTGGAACGACACTGATTCCTTATGGGGATGAGATGATTGATCTGGGAAAACCATTTGAACGGATTACGATGCTTGATGCTGTTGAAAAATATACAGGCATTAATTTCCGCGAAGTGAAGACAGATGAGGAAGCAAAAGCACTCGCAGACAAGCATGAAGTTCATTATGAAGCCAGACATAAAAAAGGAGATATCTTAAGCTTATTCTTTGAAGAATTTGTTGAGGAAAAACTGATCCAGCCTACATTTGTTATGGATCATCCAATTGAAATTTCTCCGCTTACCAAGAAAAAACCAAGCGACCCAGAATATACAGAACGATTTGAATTGTTTATTACATGCAGAGAAATGGCAAATGCTTACTCTGAATTAAATGATCCAATTGATCAGAGGGAACGCTTTGAAGCCCAGGAAGTACTCAAGGCTCAGGGAGACGAAGAAGCGAACAGTATTGATGAAGATTTCCTGAATTCCCTTGAAGTTGGTATGCCACCTACAGGAGGAATTGGAATCGGAATAGATAGAATGGTAATGCTGTTGACGAACTCGGCGGCAATCAGGGATGTTCTTTTGTTTCCGACGATGAAGAGTCTGGATAAATAAAGCCAGTGTTTATACGGCTTTTGAGAGATTCAGATGTCCAAAGG
>CANRNK010000133.1 GCA_947631985.1 uncultured Lachnospiraceae bacterium
TTTTGGGAACTCCTGATACTGGAAGGAGCGAGAGGTTACGGAGAATATCGATACTATCTGTATTTAATCCATTGAGCTTCATCAGTTTTCGAAGATGTCCAATCATACTGGCATAGGAGAATTCATCATCCTTGAATACTTCGATTTCTTCGTTATTCTGTCCGATACCACAGGAACGTAGTTCCTGTAATAATTCTGCTGGTTCTATTCCACTTGCTTCAAGGGTAAGAGCAGCCATACAGACAGTCAGGGTATGTCCATTCACTTCTTCTATGATGGCAGCGACACTTTCTGGATCATTCTTTGCTGAAAGGCAATGCTTATAGAATAGGTCTGTCAGTTCTGTTTCTTTATCCAATTCTTTTACTTCTATGAAATCGTAATTCTTTAATTTGCATCTGCTGGTAATCAGTATCTGCATATCATTCTTCATGAGTTCCTTTAGAAAAGGCTCGTCCTTTGGAAGCACATTGAAGTTATCAAGAATAAGCAGAGTATCCGTGTGGAGCTTCCGTATCACTTTATAGTGGTTCTCAAATCGTACATCTTCGTTCATTTCTACAGAATCATCTGTAAATGTAAGATTTGCAATATCTTTTCTTAAATCCCCAGTGTAATACAAATAAATAATGTTGGTGTATTTCTTACGGTAATTCTGTGCATAGGCTTTGGCAACTTCGCTTTTTCCAATGCCTGCCATACCTGTGACAAATAATACAGATTGATTGGATAGATGGGATGAGATGGATTTGATTTCGTCTTTACGCCCAATGAATGCCTGATTACAGGATGGAAGTTTATTTCCAAGGATAACCTCGGATAAATCAGGAGAATAGAGTGCTCCTGTGCTGTGGTCGTTTAGAATTGCATATCTTACTACAGAACAAAAGAAGGCTGCATTATCACACTCACTAATGAGTGCATCTGCCATTCCTTGTCCAATTGTTTTCACACTGTCTGTTATTAGCTCTTCCATCTGGATTCTAGCCTGTGATTCGTTCAACAGGTTTGGAATAATCTTATATTTGAAATCATCTTTCATGATTTTCCATTCTTCATCTTCATAAGTCTTAATGATATCCATAGAAATCGGGCGAGTGCCATTGCACCAGCGACTGTATTGGATATTGTCATCTACTAATAAGTCAGAGCCTTCCAAAGTGTCATCCAGATACGCAGAGAACAGATTGCGGACAAGTTGATGCTGTGGGTAGGTCTTCTTTTTATTTTCCAGTAATACACCAATCACATTGGCGAAGGTCAGTCTGTTTCTCATCTGTGTGCTCCTTTCAAGAATGGATTTATCAAGCTATCTATCCATCTTATCTGTTTTTTTGGCTCTTTTTCCTTTGGAAAGTTTTATGTCAAGTCTTGGTCAAGTGACCGTCAATTATTTTATTCTCTATATTTTACTACAATAATCTTACAAAACGTAGCCATACAGCAACAAATATCAAGCAATACGGCTACAAGAATTATAACACGAAACAAACTGATGTTCTATAAGAACTTTGGAGAGTTTCAAGAGCAACATTTGAACATTGACAATTGAATAGGTTGTATCCACAGTCAACAGCTTTGCCACGATGCTTAAAGAGATTTAAGCGGAGCAAAGAAGTCATAAGGAATCCTCCCACAAGGGGCAATCCTTATGACAAAAGACACTTCCGTCAAGGGTGGGAGAGGATCTCGCGAAGGAGAGGCCCACAGGCAGGTTCGTAATATAAGAACTGGTGCTAAAGAATCCAGACTGGGGATACGTCAAAAACCAAAATTATTTCTTGCTTGAAAGTCACATTTTCACGGAATAACACGGAATTATCTGTGGATGAAGGAAGGTGGTATGAAGAATTTAGGAGAAGGAGGGGATTCACATGACGAAGGAACTTGAATTAGCAAAGAAGCTCTCAGTCCTTGGATGGATATACAGCAGACAGTTGATATCGGAAGACGAGTACAGCAGAGCGAAGCAGATTATTATGAAGTCCTACAACAAAGTCAGCTTTATGACGGCGTAGAAATTGAGATAGAGAATTGATCGAATTAGTTACCGTCCGTACATTCGTTAACATTTTATTTTCGATGTATAGTCGGTGACAGAAGGAGGAATGCATATGGCAGAGGTAGAAGTAATACAGGCATCGGATGGTCCGATTGTCAGAGATGTAAGAATGGTAGGAATGCCATTACAGGTAACAAGAATGAGAGTTGCAGCTTATGTCCGTGTCAGCACGGATGGAGAGGAACAATTGCAGAGTTTCCAGTCGCAGAAGCAGTATTATCAGGATAAGATTTCACAGAATAAGGAATGGGTCATGGTCGGTATCTATGCTGACGAAGGAATCACAGGTACTAAGACCAAGAAACGTGATAACTTCCTTAAGATGATTGAGGATTGTATGAATGGAATGATTGATGTTGTTATGACAAAATCAGTTTCACGATTCTCACGAAATCTGGTGGATACGCTCCAATATGTAAGAATGCTTAAAGACAGAGGTGTGACGATTATCTTTGAAAAAGAGAATATCAACACTTCCACAATGGAAAGCGAGATGCAGTTGGCACTTCTTGCAACACTCGCACAGAATGAGGTGGAATCTTTATCTCAGAATGTGAAGATTGGTGTTAAGATGAAAATGCGACGTGGCGAGATGATGGGATTCAATGGCTGTCTTGGTTATGATTATCATCAAGAGGATAAGAGCATTACTGTTAATGAGGTAGAAGCGGAAACAGTGCGTTTTATCTTTGACCGCTATATCGAAGGATATGGAGCTTACACCATTGCGAAGGAACTTACAGCACTTGGCAAGGTTAATAAGAAAGGCGAGGTCAAATGGACGGACAGCGGTGTTCGGGGAATCATTAAGAATGAGAAGTATAAGGGCGATTTGTTACAGGGCAAAACTTATACAGTTGATCCGATTTCGAAGCGAAGACTGGATAATCGTGGTGAGGAAGACAGATTCTATATTAAAGACCACCACGAAGCGATTGTTTCAAGAGAAGTATGGGATAAGGCACAGGAAATCTGCCAGAGCAGATACAAGAAGAATCCGAATGTAGTAGATGGTACACGAACCAAGTTCACTAGGAAATTTGCTTTCAGCAGTATGTGTCAGTGTGGATTCTGTGGAACGAATCTTACCAGACGTTCCCACAATCAGGACACACAGCATAAGAAACCAGTCTGGAAATGCAGAACAGCATCGAATAAAGGAATTGAGAATTGTCCTCAAAGCAAATCCATTGATGAAGCCATTATTGAAAATGCTTTCGTGGAGATGTTTGGACTTCTTGCAGAGAACTTTGATGATGTCTTAGAATCAGTTCTGGCATCGGTGGAAGAAGCATTTTCCACAGACGGAAGTGCAGACAAGTTAAAGCGAATTGAAAAGGAAATATATACCCTTGAGAACCGCCGAAAGAAATTGACCGATCTGATGCTGGATGATAAAATAACGAAGGAAGCCTATGATGAGAAATACGAGGATTTGTGTAAGAAACTCGCGAAAGCTGAATCTGAAAAATTGATGTTTTCAGAGAACACTACAACGCAGAATTCAATCACAAAGCGTATGAAGGAAATTCGTTCCCAGTTATCAGATGCAAACATCATGGATCACTTTGACAGATTTGTATTTGAAAGCATTGTGGAGAAGATTATTGTAGGCGAGACTTATGATGATGGAACGGTTGATCCATATAAGCTGACATTCGTGCTTAAGGGAATGGATAACCGTAATGTGCCTGATGCCAAGAATCGGTATAAGAACTTGCATAAGCAGGCGGGATAGAGAAACAAATGATTTCAGTTATAACGAAATTCTTAATAACTGAAATTATCAATCACAAACAGATTGGAGATGATGTATTGGAGAACTATGGAGAAATTCTTATATATCAGACGGAAGATGGTCTGACAAAGATAGATGTTAATATGCAGGATGAGAATGTTTGGTTATCGCTAGATCAGATGGCAAATTTGTTTCAAAGAGATAAATCTACAATTTCAAAGCATATAAAACATATTTTTGATGAAGGAGAATTAGTTCAATATTCAGTTGTTGCAAATTTTGCAACAACTGCCGCAGATGGGAAAACATATCAAGTGGATTATTATAATCTGGATGTTGTAATTTCTGTTGGATATCGAGTAAAGTCACAGCGTGGAGTACAGTTCCGTATCTGGGCAACAAATATCCTAAAGGAATATATCAAAAAAGGTTTTGCAATGGATGATGACCGCTTGAAAGAACTTGGCGGGGGTGGATATTTCAAAGAATTACTTGAAAGAATCCGCGATATCCGAGCTTCTGAAAAAGTATTTTATCGTCAGGTATTGGAAATCTATGCAACCAGTGTTGATTATGACCCGAAAGCAGAAGTATCAGTTTTATTTTTTAAGAGAGTACAGAACAAGATTCATTATGCAGTATCGGGAGAAACTGCTGCGGAAGTGATTTATCACCGAGCAGATGCAGAGAAAGATTTCATGGGATTGATGTCATTTTCAGGAGAACAGCCAACGCTTCGTGAAGCTAAGATTGCAAAGAACTATCTGGACGAGAAAGAACTTCGAGCAATGGGACAGCTTGTATCTGGGTATTTAGATTTTGCTGAAAGACAGGCAGAAAGAGAAATCCCAATGACAATGGAAGATTGGGCGAAGCATTTGGACGGTATCTTAACATCTACAGGTGAGAATCTTTTGACTGGAAATGGAACAGTAAGCCACATTCAGGCAATGGATAAAGCACAAGCAGAGTATAAGAAGTACAAGGCAAGAACGCTTAGCAGCGTGGAAGAAGATTACTTGGACAGCATTAAAATGTTAGAACAAAAGAGCAAGAAATGAGCAGTAAACCTGCAACTTAACAGGAAGGAATGAACGATTATGAACACTCATGACGACTTGTTAAATAACGATGAAATGTGTTCTTTTTACGAGGACGACATAGAAAATATGTGTTCCAACAAAGAATACGACACATGTGGAAACGGTTGTTCTTTTGTCCCAACAAAAACCGAGTGATCGAATAGCAGTAGATTTGAATTTGGATGAGTTGGATGCGACAAGTGCGGAGACAAAGGCTACTTATGCGGAGATAAAGGATTATGTGTTGAAAGAGCATGGATTGAAGGTTTCTAATCTTTATATTTCACAGGTAAAGAGGAAATGTGGATTAGAGGTTGGAGAGAATTACAATTTGGCGAAGTCCGAAGATGTAAGACAGCCGAATTGTCCCGAAGAAAAGGAAAGAGCGATTGTGGATGCGTTGGGGCATTTTGGGATGATGTAGAGGAGGATAGGTTATGATTGTGATAATTGGTGATTTTGAATGTACAGAAGTGTGGGATGGTGTGTTTTACAAAAAACTTTCAAATTATCCTTTTATATCCGATTGGGAAGCACGGACAATCATAGAATTTATTGAATATGAAAAAAAATATGGACGTGAATGTACTATTGAATGTGAAAATATGAATGTTTTAAAAGTCCTTCACGAAAAAATATTAAACAAAGATAATTATATAGATGCTTCTCGTCCTAAATTAATTACAGAATGCACAGCATGTCCGTATAGAAAAGGGTGTGAAACGGAATTTGTATGTCATACAACGTCAATAGAGAATGCTATAAAAATATTTGACTCTGGTAAATTATTTTCTGCGATTAATGCAAGAAAAATTCCTGTAGAACAATTGATACAGGAAAAAAGAAATGCTGCAAATGATCCGGCAGATTATTTTGAATATGTAATGTTCTCATGGGGGAATTGTCAAGCTGGCGATCGACTTGTTATGGAAAGAAAATTGGGACGATTTCCAAATGAAAAAGATTTGAGTGAGGATTTTAATCCGGGAATAAGATTTTATTTTAAATATGATGAACTAATTAGCCATCCAGATGTTATTTTTGAGGGTGTATTACCAATGAAAGTCAAAGATGAACTAGTTCTTAAAGACTGGCTTTATGTACTTGTTATTCCAGCTGATTTCAAACATCTGTTGGAGGATTTAATCCCCCTTGAATTATTAGAAAAAGTTTTGTTTATTGACAATGATTGTGTGGATATTTGGGATTGGTCTGAAAAGGTATATACGATTGTAGAAAATTACGGTAAATAGAGGTTGTACCAAAATCCCATTTGTGATATCATTATTAAAAGATTTGTAAGAGAGAGGTGAAAAGATGAGAAGATAGTTTACTTTTGAGACATGATATTTTTTTTATGCAGTAGCGCAGTTTGTGCGATACTGTTATTCATGTTGCCAAAGGTAGATTATGATTCTCATAACCTCTCTTTTTTGGTACCTATTTTTATGGTTTCATAGTAACTATGTGAGGTGTATTGGAGAATTAGAATCATTTTGGCAACAGATGATTCTTTTTTTACAAGGAGGAATGTATATGGCACAGATTAATGTTGCTAACCTTACTTTTAGTTATGAGGGAAGTTTTGATAATGTTTTTGAAAATATGTCTTTTTCTATTGATACGAATTGGAAACTTGGATTTGTTGGAAGAAATGGGAAAGGGAAAACGACCTTTTTAAACATATTGCTGGGTAAATATCAATACAGCGGAACAATCAGTAA
>CANRNK010000134.1 GCA_947631985.1 uncultured Lachnospiraceae bacterium
CCCCCACCTGCAACATGAGTTCCGAAAAAGGAGTCTCTGAATTCGTCTGTACTTAGGCTCGGTTCTATCGAGCCTTATGTACAGCTACGAATGAAGCGAAGCGAGAGCGTCTCCGACTTTCGGAACCATTTGCAGGTGGGGGCCGTCCGGGTAGCACATGGCCCATCCGGGTAGCGCACGGAACGTCCGGGTAGCGCACGGAACGTCCGGGTAGCGCACGGAACGTCCGGGGGAGAGTCCGGGCAACATGAAAAAAGAGCCACCAGCAACGCCAGTGCCTCCTCCCCCTATTGAACTGAAAGATTCGAGTACCCCATCAAACTCTCATCAACTTCCCTTGCTGCCTCAATTCCTTCCCGAATTGCCCACACAACAAGTGACTGTCCTCTCCTCATATCTCCTGCCACAAATACCTTACCGTTCTCAGTAACATACCTGCCAGCCTTCGTTACAACATTCGTTCTCTCGTTTAAAACAACACCAAACTCATCTGCAACGTACTTCTGTGCACCCAGGAACCCTGCTGCAATCAACACAAGATCAGCATCCAGCGTTTTTTCGCTTCCTGCCTTTTCCTTCATTACCATACGTCCAGTCGCCTCATCCTTAGCCCACTCGAGAACTACCGTCTTAACCGCCTTCAGCTTCCCATTTTTATCCTTTATGAACTCTTTTACCGTTGTTTCATACACCCTTGGGTCTTTTCCAAATACCGCAATTGCTTCTTCCTGTCCGTAATCTGTCTTAGTGACTTTAGGCCACTGTGGCCAGGGGTTACTATCTGCTCTGCAATCAGGTGCTTTTGGCATCATTTCGATTTGAACTACATTCTTGGCACCCAGTCTGATTGAAGTACCAACACAGTCGTTTCCTGTATCTCCGCCACCGATTACGATTACATTCTTATCTTTTACCGGAATGAACTTATTGTCCTCAAAAGAGGAATTCAAAAGGCTCTTCGTCGTCTGTGTCAGGAAATCTACCGCAAAGAAAATCCCTTTTGCATCTCTGCCTGGTGCGTTTAAATCACGTGGATTCGATGCGCCGCATGCCAGAACTACCTTATCAAATAAGGAGAGCAATTCCTTTGACTTCATATCTTTACCAATTTCGATGCCAGTAACAAAGGTAATTCCTTCTTGTTTCATAATCTCTGTTTTTCGTTCAATTGCAGACTTCTCAAGCTTCATGTTTGGAATGCCATACATGAGTAAGCCACCAATTCTGTCAGATCTTTCATATACGGTAACACTATGTCCCCTCTTATTGAGCTGGTCTGCTACTGCCAGCCCTGCTGGTCCACTTCCAATTACCGCAACTTTTTTTCCTGTTCTTACTTTAGGTGGGTTCGCATCCGCAAGTCCATTTTGATAGGCATATTCAATAATTGCATATTCATTTTCCTTAATTGCAACCGGATCTCCATCGAGACCACAGGTGCAAGAACTCTCACAAGGAGCCGGACATACTCTTGAAGTGAATTCAGGAAAATTATTCGTCTTTTTTAGTCGTTTATAAGCCATGCTCATATTGCCCGTGTAGACCAGATCATTCCATTCCGGAATCAGATTATGAAGCGGGCAGCCTGCTGTCATACCGCCAAGCATCATTCCAGACTGGCAGAACGGAATGCCACATTCCATACATCTAGCACCTTGTAAGCGCTGCTCCTCCATTGTAAGATGACTGTGAAATTCATTGAAATGTCCAATTCTACTATTTGGGCTTTCAGATGAGGAGGTTTTTCTATCATATTCCATAAATCCAGTTGGTTTTCCCATCTCTATTCTCCTTAATTTCTTCTGATTGCATAGAAGGCTTCAATCTGTGCCTGCTCTGCACTCAAACCTTTTTCTTCCATCTGTACAATTGTATTCAACATGCTTTCATAATCATGAGGAATGATTTTCTTAAACTTTGGAAGATACTCACCAAAATGCGCCAGAATCTCTTTTCCTTTTTCGGAGTTCGTATAAGCAACATGCTCCTTGATCATCTCTTTTAATTCAAGGACATCATACTTTGATGTAATTTCTGAGGAAGATACCATTTCCTTATTTAACTTCGTATACAGGTCACTTTTTTCATCCAGTACATAAGCAACACCACCGCTCATTCCTGCTGCAAAGTTTTTACCCGTTTGTCCAAGTATGACAACACGACCCCCTGTCATATACTCGCAGCCGTGGTCACCAACTCCCTCTACAACAGCGCGTGCACCTGAGTTTCTAACACAGAAACGCTCTCCTGCCACACCATTGATATAGGATTTTCCACTCGTTGCACCATAAAATGCAACGTTACCGATAATAATATTTTCTTCATGCTTAAATGTGGTTCCCTGTGGTGGATAGACGATGAGTTTTCCTCCGGAAAGACCTTTTCCAAAGTAATCATTGCTATCTCCAATCAGCTCCAGAGTAAGCCCTTTTGGAATAAATGCTCCAAAACTCTGGCCTCCTGCTCCATTACAGAGGACACGATAGGTATCTTCATCCAGATTATCGCCAAACCGTCTGGTGATTTCTGATCCAAGAATGGTTCCAAACGCGCGGTCCGTATTCTGTACATCGATTTCAATGCTTCTTTTTTGCCCCTGTTCCATCGCTTTTTCAAACTGCTTTAGCAAAACCTTTTCATCCAGGGTTTTTTCAAGTTCAAAATCAAATGCATGTTTTGGATCAAACGTTACTCTTTGTTTTGTATTTGCGTACGGATTGTTCAGGATATTCTGAATGTCTACTTTTGATTTGATTCCAAGAACGCCTTCTTTCATCTCAAGCAGATCTGTTCTTCCAACCATCTCATCAATTGATTTGAATCCAAGCATTGCCATATATTCACGCAGTTCCTGCGCAATAAATTTCATAAAATTCACAACATATTCAGGTTTTCCACGGAACCGCTTCCGAAGCTCAGGGTTTTGTGTTGCTACCCCGACCGGACAGGTATCCAGATCGCAGACTCTCATCATCACGCAGCCCATTGTTACAAGTGGTGCTGTCGCAAATCCAAATTCTTCTGCACCAAGTAAGGCTGCAATCGCCACATCTCTACCACTCATCAGCTTGCCGTCTGTCTCAATTCTGACTTTACTGCGAAGCCCGTTCATAATCAGGGTTTGATGGGTCTCTGCAAGTCCAAGCTCCCATGGAAGTCCAGCATTATGAATAGAGCTTCTTGTTGCTGCCCCGGTTCCACCATCGTATCCCGAGATCAGGATTAATCCGGCTCCAGCCTTCGCAACACCTGCTGCTACAGTTCCAACGCCTGCTTCAGATACCAGTTTCACTGAGATTCTTGCTTCCTTATTTGAGTTTTTCAGATCATAGATCAGCTGTGCCAGATCTTCAATCGAATAAATATCATGATGCGGTGGAGGGGAAATCAGTCCAACTCCAGGGGTTGAATGTCTGGTCTTGGCAATCCATGGGTATACTTTTCCACCTGGTAAATGTCCACCTTCTCCAGGTTTTGCGCCCTGTGCCATCTTAATCTGAATCTCTTTTGCACTAACCAGATACCTGCTCGTTACACCAAAACGCCCCGATGCCACCTGCTTAATTGCGGAACATTTGTTAAAGCCATCTACACCGATTCCTAATCGATCCAGACTCTCTCCGCCTTCTCCACTATTAGACTTTCCATTCAGCATATTCATGGCAATCGCAAGTGTTTCATGTGCTTCCTGTGAAATCGAACCGTAAGACATCGCGCCTGTTTTGAATCTCGTTACAATGGATTCTACGCTTTCCACTTCATCAATTGAAATCCCTTTTTTAGGTTGTTTGAATTCCATTAACCCACGTAAGTTCTGAATGGATTCTTCCTTATTAACCTGACCCGTGTATTCTTTGAATAACTCATAACTCCCAAGTCTGGTTGCCTCCTGAAGCAGATGAATCGTCTGTGGATTATACAAATGTTCTTCTCCACCACTTCTCATTTTATGAATTCCAGGATTATCAAGTGTCAGATCTGTTTCCAATCCAAGTGGATCAAATGCTGTGGTATGTAGGGCGTCAACCTGCTCTTCAATATTTTTAAGGGTAAGTCCACCAATTCGGCAGACGGTATTCGTAAAATATTTAGCAATCACATCAAAATCAATCCCAATTGCTTCGAAAATCTGTGATCCCTGATAAGACTGAATCGTTGAAATTCCCATTTTGGAAGCAATTTTTACGATTCCATGAAGAATTGCATTGTTGTAGTCATCTACTGCTGCATAATAATCCTTATTTAAAAGTTTATAGTCAATTAATTCCTTAATGGATTCCTGTGCCAGGTAGGGATTAATTGCACAAGCACCGTATCCCAGCAACGTCGCAAAATGGTGAACTTCACGTGGCTCAGCACTTTCAAGGATCATGGCAACACTGGTTCTCTTTTTCGTCTTGACCAGATGCTGCTGCAATGCTGACACTGCAAGCAACGATGGAATCGCAACATGATACTCATCTACGCCCCTGTCAGAGAGAATCAGAATATTAATTCCTTCCCGATATGCTCTGTCTACTTCAACAAACAATCTTTCAATCGCTTTTTCCAGACTTGTATTCTTATAGTAGGTAATCGGTACCACTTCTACCTTAAATCCATCTTCTTTCATACTTTTGATCTTCATGAGATCTGTATTGGTCAGAATTGGATTGTTGACTTTTAATACATTGCAATTCTTTGGTGTCTCTTCTAATAAGTTGCCATCTGTTCCTATATAAACAGATGTAGAGGTGACAATTTCTTCTCTGATTGCATCAATTGGAGGGTTGGTTACCTGCGCAAATAACTGTTTGAAATAGTTGAAAAGTGGATGGTGGCTTTTTGCAAGAACAGGAATCGCGGTATCAACACCCATCGCTGCAGTTGCTTCACTTCCAGATCTTGCCATTGGCAGAATCGATGCTTTTAATTCTTCATAGGTATATCCAAATACCTTCTGCATTTTATGACGTTCTTCTTCTGTAAATTCAGGCACTCTCTCATTCGGGATTTTCAGACTTTTAAGTGTAACAAGATTGCTATCCAGCCATTCTCCATAAGGTTGTGTGCTTGCGTACTTTTGCTTAAGCTGCTCATCATCTATCAATACCCCGTTTTTGGTATCGATCAATAGCATTTTACCCGGTCTGAGTCTTTCCTTCTGAATAATCTTTGCCGGGTCTATTTCAAGAACGCCAACTTCTGACGAGAGAATCATTTCGTCATCACTTGTAATATAATATCTGGAGGGACGAAGTCCATTTCGGTCAAGTACTGCGCCCATCATATCCCCGTCGCTGAAAAGAATAGAAGCAGGGCCATCCCATGGTTCCATCATGGTTGCATAATATTGGTAGAAATCTTTCTTGGTCTGATTCATCGTTTTGTTATTTGCCCATGGTTCTGGTATTGTCGTCATCACTGCGAGTGGAAGATCCATCCCATTCATTACCATGAACTCAAGTGCATTGTCTAACATTGCAGAATCAGATCCTGATGTATTAACCGCTGGAAGGATTTTATGTAACTGTCCATGAAGATGCTCTGATTCCATAGTCTCTTCTCTGGCAAGCATTTTATCTACATTTCCTCGAATCGTATTAATCTCACCGTTGTGGACAATAAAGCGGTTTGGATGCGCTCTCTCCCAACTTGGATTGGTATTCGTAGAGAATCTTGAATGAACAATTGCGATAGCTGAATCATAATCGGCATCCTGAAGGTCGCCAAAAAAAGTCCGCAACTGTCCAACCAGGAACATTCCTTTATAGACAATCGTTCTACTAGAAAGGGAGACTACATAGGTATTCTCAGTAGATTGTTCAAAAACGCGTCTTACAATATATAAAATACGATCAAATTCCAAGCCCTGCGCAACCTTTTTGGGTTTTTTGATAAATGCCTGCATGATAAATGGCATACATTCCACGGCACGGTGGCCTAGAACCTGTGGAAAAGTAGGTGCTTCACGCCAACCTAAGAATTCTAATCCTTCTTTTTCAACAATAATTTCAAACATCTTCTTGGTCTGATTTCTCTTATGCTCGTCCTGTGGCATAAAAAACATACCAACGCCATATTCTCTTTCGTTGCCAAGCTTGATTCCACATTCTTTTGTCACTTTACTAAAAAACCGATGTGAGATCTGCGTCATGATTCCTACACCATCACCAGTTTCTCCCTCTGCATCTTTTCCAGCCCTATGTTCCAGATTTTCAACAATCTTCAATGCGTTTTCTACGATAGAACGACTCTTTTTTCCTTTTATGTTTACACAGGCACCAATCCCACAATTATCATGCTCAAATTCCTCCCGATAGAGTGCTGGTTTTGGTAAATTTTGTTTTACATCAAACATAGTTTGCTCCCGTCTGCCGCTTTAGCGGCACTTAATATCAGGCAGTGCGATATCTTTTCATCGCATTTGCTCCCGTCTGCCGCTTTAGCGGCACTTAATATCAGGCAGTGCGATATCTTTTCATCGCATTTGCTCCCGTCTG
>CANRNK010000135.1 GCA_947631985.1 uncultured Lachnospiraceae bacterium
TTTAGCAGAGGAAAACGGAGAAGTAGAGCCATATACAATTGATGAGGTGATTGATGCTGTCTGCGAATGGAATTATGAATTGATTCTTGATGCAGATGCAAAAAGACATAATCCAAAAGACTTTATAGAATTTACCAGTGAGCAAAATCGTTATGAATCATTGAAGAAAGAAGAATGTTGTCTTGACCGCATGTTTGATCGAACTGTTTATGGGAAAGAAATTGAAGAATTGGCAGTAAAATTAGCAGATGAGTTCATCAGTAAGCTTAACCAGTCCAATGATGTAGAGAAGAGTGTTGCTGCAGTATCAGAGGAAGTCCGTCAATATAGTACAGATAACAGAGGAAGGTGATAAGCTTGGCAGACCGAATTCATTGTGTGAGAAAAACACTGCGATTGATGCCAGAGGAAGCGAAGATGCTTTCGGGTAAAGCACATGCAGCAAATATGAATGAAGCAGAGTACCTAAGATTACTCATAAGCCAGAAGCCCAATGATTATCCAGAAATCAGAAAATTGCTGAAAGACTTAATCAATGAGGTCAATCATATTGGAACTAATATCAACCAGATTGTTCATAATAATAATTCTGCACTTTATATGAAAGCAGATAAGGAACGTTTGGTAGCCTATATGAAAAAGCTGAATGTGGCTGTAAAAGAGGCGGTGGTTATGATTGGCAATTAGTAAGATCATGCATATGAAGGATTGTGGAAGTGGATTTCATGGAAGGCATTTAAGGCGAAGCATCAATTATATTATGAATACTGATAAAACCCAGGAAGGAAGATTAATTGGTGGAGTCAATTGTCAGCCAGATATGGCATTTGAGCAGATGAAAGATACCAAGCGTAAATTTGGAAAAGTAGATCAAAGACAGGGATATCATATTGTGCTTTCATTTAAAGAAGGAGAGATTACACCAGATACAGCCTACGAGCTGACAGAAAAGTTTATGCAACAGTATCTTAGAAATCAGTATGAAGTGGTATTTGCTGTTCATGATAATACGGATCATATTCATTCTCACATTGTATTTAACAGTGTAAGTTGCATAAACGGTAGGAAGTATCATTATAAAAAAGGTGATTGGGAAAAGGAAATTCAGCCTATTACCAATAAGCTGTGTGAAGAATATGGATTATCTGTACTTGAGATAGGTGATGAGAAAAGTGATCCTGATCTTGCTAATCGTGAGTGGAGTGTAAGGAGAGATGGACCATTTGTCTGGTCAGACATGATAAAACGTGATATGGATGCCTGTATTTTGCAGAATAATACTTTTGATGATTTTTTGTGTATGCTAAAGGAAAAAGGATACGAGATAAAGCAGGGAAAATATTTTGCAGTTAGACCGCCTGGGATGGATCGTTTTAAAAGATGTAAGACTCTTGGGGATGAATATTCAGAAGAACGTATTAAGCAAAGAATTCTAGAAGAAGATATATCATCCTATCTAAAGAAACAGCAGACAGAGGTGAAACCACAGATTGTAAGATGTCGCGTGAAGCATTATCGAAGAGCAAAGATGTCTGGAATGCAGAAAAAGTATTATGCGAAGCTGTATCGTATAGGTCAGCTAAAGAAGAAAGCATATAGTCAGGTGTATAAGTACAAAGATGATATTCGTAAAATGCATAGATTGCAGCAACAATATTTATTTTTGGCAAGGCATGATGTGAAATCTTATGTAGAACTAGCAGGAACGATTATGAATCTGACGGATAAAAGAAAAGAGGTTTCTGCTGAAAAAAGTAAGATTTATCGTAATCAGAAAAAGTATGATGAGTTGTTTCAGATTGCAGACCAGATGACATCGCTGAAAGAGTGTGAAAATACTTACCAGAATGGGGATAACTTCTTTGAAGATGAGCATAAACAGTGGGTAACGCTCGAACAACATATAAAAGATCTTGGATATACTTACGAGGAAACTTTGGAATTAAAGACTTATTATAAGAAATTATTCTCGGAGGTAAGCCAACGGGAAAAGGCAGTTGTTAAGGAACTGAATCTTGGCAAGTCTATTTGGAAAGATAATGTTAAAGAAGATGAAGCTAAGGTGTTAGATGATAATATCGAAAAAGAAAAAAAGAGAGATACAGAGAAGCAGCCAGTTCGATAGGCTGTTATTTTTATGGAAGGAATTAGGAGGAACGTATGGAACAATCAAAAAAAGCTGCAATTAATATTCATATTACCGAATTTATGCAAGGATTGAAAGCTGTAGACAAATATCCTGAAGAGGTATTAGCACTGGTTCTGGAAGATTTGGAGTATGGACTTAGTGAAGAACAGGTAAAACAGTATTATAAGAAAAAATGGAATATCGGGCAGATGAAAATCTATTCCAGATGCTTGAGAGGTGGTTATTCCGATGAAGCAATCAAGGTTATTACTTCAGAAAATTTATCTGGAAATCAGATGAGTGTTGCATTGGAATTTTATGAGAAAGGAGTACCTCTTGAAAGCATTGAAGCTGTTGTAGGTAGAAATGATTTTCCAGCTACAATGAAAAAATTATATGAAAATATACTTTCGGAGATGAAGGAAACCAAGAAAATTACAGAGGATGCACCTGATTATGCAAAGAAATTAGTGGATCAGATATCAGCTATGATTACGCATATTGAATTTCAGGAGAAACGATATGATGCATTGGCAGAACATCTTAAGATATTTGAAATAACCAAAAAGGACGAAGATGTCAGAGACGATCTGATAAAACAAAATGCACACCAGGCAACGGTGATGAGTGAACAACAGAATCAAATTATGCAGGCAAATTCAGCTGTCGCAAGATACCGTGCTGAAAATGAGCAAAAAGATAAGGAGATGAAAAAGATGCAGGATAAGGTTAATGCACTAGAAGAACAGCAAAGAATAAAGGAATTAAGAGTAGCTGATACAAATACAGTTTCAACATCGGCAAGTATACCACTGCCAGAAGTGGTTCAAATGTCAGAGTCTAGAGTGCAGGAGCAACAATCAGCAATGATTCCTCAAAATATCCCTAGATATGGAGTACCTATTTATTACACGATACCAATGGTGGATTCGTATGGACAGGTGGTACAGAAACTTCCGATTGAGCGTACAGAGAAAAAGACGGGCGGTATAGCAGGTGTATTCTCCAAGTTAGGATTAAAGAAAAAGTCCAGACAGGATATTGTGAAGCTTGTGGCAAGTGGTGATTTAGTACCAGCTCAGTTAATACAGTTAAAGAGTGCAATTGAAAGAGGACTTACGGAGAATCAGTTGGTGGAACTTATCAATAACAATGTATCAGCGGAAAAGATGAAGGAAATTATTGAGATTGCAGTTCTTGAAAATGCAATGTACTAGAAGGAGTGTAGGAAGCGTGAAATCAATAGAAGAAACAATCGAAGCAATTAGTAAAAAACAGGGAGTATTAACAGATGCAGAAACACAGTTCATTATCCAGTATGCATTTAAGACAGGTGATGAAGAACTAATACTGAAGATGATCGAAGACTTTACAGTAGAAGGGAAAGATAGTAAGGCTTTGATTCAGAAATATGAAGCCACGCTAGATGTGAAACCCAAATGGGTAGATCAGATTGAGAATCTCTTAGTAGCAATTGAAATGTATCGTCTTGAAGAAGAAAAGGCAGTTAATCGTTTGGCTGATGTACTGGGGGCGTATGGCATTCATGTATCTGCGGAAGAAATCAGAAATTCAGATATGGAACAGATAAAACAGAAAGTTAAAACTTTATAGGAAAGCAATAAAAAAATTATGAAAAAGAAGGGAGGCAGAACTAAAATTAGAGATTAGTTTTGAACAAAAATAGTCTCGGAAAAATTTTAGTTACTAAGATGGCAGAAGAAATACAGGAAGCGGTACAAATTATACGTGTCGCATATGAAGGCATTGAAATAGTGATGAAAGTTGGAAGTGGTGGATTAGGAGCCATGCAAAAAGCAATCGACTTTTTAAAAGGAATGCTTGATTATGAAAAATCATTAGGAAAAACAACTATGAAAAAGCTACTTATGAAGGGCGGAGATTTACAGGTCTTGCAGTTTAAAACATCTGATATGAAGAAAGTAGAAAAACTAGCAAAGAAATACGGAATTCTCTATTCTGTACTTCCGGATGTAAATAAAACAGATGGATTATCGGAGGTTATCTTTCATACCGAGGCTGTTCCGAGAGCAAATATGATGATTCAGAAGTTGGGATTTGGAAACATTGCATCCTTTGACGATTATCTAAAGAATGGAGATGAGAAATCATTAGGAAAACTATTGGATTTTCTCAAGCACCAAAAGAAGGAAACGGATAAGAGCATGTCTTCTGATGGTGCAAGAGTAGGTGTTGTTATGGAAGGATTGATTGAAAAAGTAGGTCTGTTTGCAATGGAAAAGCAGAGCATTAGCGTGGATGCTGTGAAGGAAAATTTCAGTATTGGAAATGAACAAGCGAATAGCGTTATCAAGCAGCTTGAAACCATTGGATTGCTTGATAAATGTGATGCTAACGGAGATCATAAGGTCATGATGGATAAAGATGCATTCTTAAATCGAGTCAGAGGATATCAGGATTTGGCAGAACGAATGAGAGCAGTATCTGCGTCTAAGAATCTAAATCTTTCCGATGTTACAATTAGCAAAACGCTGATTACAGCAGAAAATGATCATGCAGTAAAAACGAGAGTGCCGGGAACTTGGGGCAAGGATGCAAAGTACGTATGGTTTCATAAATCGAATGCAATGGATATTCATGACGGAAAGACATTGCTCACCTTTATTGATAAGGAAAAGGATTATAAGATTTATGATGAAGAGAATCGAGTTGTGTCATCAATGAAGGGTGAGGAATTATATTCAGGTCATTATGATAAGGTGGAAGCAGCTGTTCGAGAGCACTTTGAGAAAAATCAGACCAAAGAAGTTACGAAAATGCAAACAACCCATAAGACAAGCAGCACGAGAAAGAGGTAGGAACTATGCAGACGAGTAAGAAAAAACCATCGGGTATTTTTATTCTTGTCGGTACAATTCTAGCGGGTTATTTTGGTTATTTGATTGGTGGAGCATGGGAGAAGGGTATTGAACTAAATGATTTTATTAATCGTTTTAATGAAGTCTGTTCAGCTCCATTAGAAAATTATGTGAATGAGAATACAGTGAAAGCAGTAGCCATCGCCATAGGTATTTATGGGATGGCTATTTTAATGTATTACACAAGTCAGAGAAATCTAATGCCTGGGAAGGAATTTGGTACTGCAAGATTTGAAAATCCGCAAAGAGCAAATAAGATATTGGCCGATAAGGATGAGAACTTTAATCGAATACTAAGTCAGAATGTAAAAATGTCTCTGGACTTTCGAAGATTGAAGTTGAATGGGAACATTTTGATATGTGGTGGTTCTGGTGCTGGTAAGACATTTTATGAAGTAAAGCCAAATCTAATGCAAATGCCACATAACTGTTCCTTTATATGTACTGATCCAAAGGGAGAAATCCTAAGAAGTTGCGGGCAGATGCTAAGGGACAACGGATACAATGTAAAGGTGATTAACCTATTGGAGATGGATAAGTCAGATTGTTATAATCCATTTTCTTATATTCGAGAAGAAACAGATGTTGTAAAACTGATAACAAATCTGATTTCAAACACAACACCAAAAGGCTCAAACCCTTCAGATCCGTTCTGGGAGAAGGCGGAAGGGTTGTTTCTACAGTCAATTTTTTATTATGTATGGCTGGTAGAACCAGTATCAAGAAGAAATTTTGAGACAGTATTAAAACTAATTGGCGAAGCAGAAGTTGCAGAACAGGGCAAGATGTCAAAACTTGATAAGCGTATGAAAAAATTAGAGGAGTTATCACCGCTTGGTGCAAATCATCCCGCGGTAAAGCAGTACAACAAATGTATGAGGGGTGCAGGAGACACGGTGCGTTCTATTATCATTAGTGCCAATTCCAGATTGGCATATTTAGAGAATCAGCAGGTGTTACGATTGTTATCTAAGGATGATTTGAATCTGGCTGATATAGGAATTGGAGTAAATGGAGATGGTGAAACAAAGACAGCATTATTCTGTATTATTCCCGATTCAGACAAATCATATAACTTTATTATAGGACTTCTATACACACAGATATTTCAGGAATTATATTATCAGGCAGATTTTAATTGTGGTGGAGCACTGCCAATTCATGTGACCTTTATGCTAGATGAATTTGCAAATGTTGCATTGCCAGATGATTACTGCAGCTTACTAAGTACCATGAGGTCTAGGTCTATTAGTAGTATCATTATCATCCAAAACTTCGCTCAGTTGAAGGCTTTATTCAAGGATACTTGGGAAACTGTCCCGGGGAATTGTGACACGTTTATCTATCTAGGCGGCAACGAACAAAGCACCCATAAGTACGTTTCAGAACTACTGGGAAAAGGCACAATTGATAAGAAATCAAGTGGCGAAA
>CANRNK010000136.1 GCA_947631985.1 uncultured Lachnospiraceae bacterium
CCGGTAATCAAGGTCAGTCTCAACGCATCCGCACCGTACTGTTCGATAATTTTAAGTGGATCAATTCCATTTCCAAGAGACTTCGACATTTTTCTACCCTGGGAATCCCGAATCAGCCCGTGGAAGAGCACCGTATGAAATGGTTTCGCGTTCATCTGTTCATACCCTGAGAAAATCATTCGGATAACCCAGAAAAAGATAATGTCATATCCGGTTACTAAAACATCTGTCGGATAGAAATAGTCCAGATCTTCTGTTTTTTCAGGCCATCCAATCGTTGAAAAAGGCCACAACGCAGAGGAAAACCAGGTGTCAAGTGTATCTGGATCCTGTGTGAATTCTATTCCACCACATTTCGGACATACGTCCGGCATCTCTTTGCCAACGATAATCTCCCCGCAACTCTTGCAATAATAGGCCGGAATACGATGTCCCCACCACAGTTGTCTTGAAATACACCAGTCTCTGATATTATCTGTCCAGTTAAAGTAAATTTTATCCATACGTTCTGGAATCAGCTTAATCTCACCCGACTTCACTGCCTCTACTGCTGGTTTAATTAGTTCGTCCATTTTTACGAACCATTGCTGTTTTAGCATTGGCTCGACTGTCGTTTTACATCTGTCATGTGTTCCAACATTGTGGATATGATCTTCTACCTTAACAAGAAGTCCCATCTCCTCAAGTTCTGCCACAATCTGTTTTCTTGCTTCATAGCGATCCATTCCTTCGAATTTTCCACCATTTTCGTTGATTGTTGCGTCATCGTTCATCATATTAATAAAGGGCAGCGAATGACGTTTCCCAACTTCAAAATCATTTGGGTCGTGTGCCGGCGTTATTTTTACAACACCAGTACCAAATTCTCTATCTACATAAGCGTCTGCTACAATTGGGATTTCTCTGTTTACAAAGGGAAGTAAAACACTTTTTCCTACCAGATGTGCATAGCGTTCATCTTCCGGGTGCACCGCAACCGCAGTATCTCCAAGCATTGTCTCTGGTCTCGTCGTTGCAAACTCTAAAAACTCCCCTGTACCAGTTACCGGATACTTGATGTGCCAGAAGTGACCATTTTGTTCTTCATACTCTACTTCCGCATCAGAAATAGAAGTGTTGCATACCGGACACCAGTTAATCATTCTGGCCCCTTTATAGATCCAGCCTTTTTCATGCATCTTACAGAATACTTCTGTTACTGCATTGTTACAGCCTTCATCCATGGTAAACCGTTCTCTCTCCCAGTCACAGGAAGACCCTAGCTTTTTGAGCTGTTCTGTGATTCGTCCACCATATTCTTTTTTCCATTCCCAGGCACGCTCTAAGAAACCATCTCTGCCCAGCTCCTGCTTATCAATTCCTTCTTCTCTTAATTTTTCTATGATTTTAACTTCCGTTGCAATACTTGCATGATCCGTTCCTGGCTGCCAGAGAGCATTAAATCCCTGCATTCTCTTAAAACGAATCAGAATATCCTGCATCGCGTTGTCAAGTGCATGCCCCATATGCAACTGTCCTGTAATGTTTGGTGGAGGCATCACAATTGTAAATGGTTTTTTGCTTCTATCTACTTCTGCATGGAAGTAATTATGATCCATCCATTTCTGATAAAGTCTTTCTTCCAGTCCCTGTGGCTGATAGGTCTTTTCCAATTCTTTTTTCATGCATTTCTCCTCATTTCTATTTGATTCTTTTTTTATTCCTGTTTCATTCCTGTTTTAATTCTTTAACCTGTTCGTCGTCATCCGTTTCAAGCTATTAAAAAAGCCCTCTATCGGAAATCCGATAAAGGGCGTATGATACGCGGTACCACCTTTTTCACAGAACTAAATCTGCCTCATAACTTGCAGGTACTTATTGCTGCTATTTTTATTACAGCCGCCTGCAAGAAACCCTGTAACGTGGGCACACGTGAATATCTACTTGGGATTCCCGTTGGATATTCCAGTTCCAAAGCTACCTTCTGCATTCCACATTAAAATGATCTCTCAGCCGACGAATCATTCTCTCTGATAACAGGTGATGCATACTCCTCTTCTTCTTAACCTTTATACTCTTTTTTTTAACTATAGTCAAAACGCCCCTACTTGTCAAGGCTTACGCACATCAGGGCTCTTCAAAACTCCTAATCTGATCCGCTTTTTCTGATAAATAGAGAAACCGCTCCATCTTCTCATCCAAGGTTGCCTCTAATGATTCTTTTTCTTTCATAATTGCATTCAGTTTCACAAAATCTGAAGACGCCCTCCCAGTTTCTAAATCAAGCACATTCAGCTTTTCTTCCAGCTCTTCTATCACTTCTTCAATCTTCTCAAATTCTCTTTGTTCCTGATAGGAAAATTTCGGTCTTTCTGTCTTGACCTTCTGTGTCTTTTCAGATTTCGGTGCGACCTCTTCCGGCGTTAATTCCAGTTTTCGTTTCTGATAATAGTCCGTATAACTGCCATTGAACAATCCAATCTTGCCGTCTCCCTCAAAAGTCAGCATATGTCTGGTCACTCTGTCTAGAAAATACCTGTCATGTGAGATGGTAATCACGATGCCAGGAAACGAATCAAGATAGTCTTCTAGTACCCGAAGGGTTGCAATATCAAGGTCATTGGTAGGCTCATCCAGCAAAAGGACATTGGGTGCATCCATTAGGATTTTAAGCAAATACAGCCGTCTTTTCTCTCCTCCTGAAAGTTTTCCAATTGGCATATACTGGATTGCACCTTCGAATAAAAACCGTTCCAGCATTTTAGCGGCACTGATGCTTCCGTCCCCTGTCTGTAAATATTCAGCTGTTTCTCTAATATAGTCAATCACCTTCTGTGATTCATTCAACTGCTCATTCTCTTGGGAGAAATAGCCAATTTTAACCGTTTCGCCTACCGAAACGCGTCCTGTATCTGGTTCAAGAATACCCATGATCATTTTCATCAAAGTACTCTTGCCACATCCATTTGGTCCAAGGATTCCGATTCTTTCGTTTCTTAAGAACACATAAGTAAAGTCCTGTATCAATGTATTGGTTCCATATGCCTTTGTAATCGCATCCAGTTCAATTGTTTTTTTTCCAAGCCTTGATGACAGCGTCTGGATCTCAATATCAGCAATTTCCTCTTTGTATTCCTGTGCTGCAAGCTCTTCATATCTTTGAATATGTGCCTTTTGCTTCGTCGATCTGGCTCTGGCACCACGCTGCATCCAGGCAAGTTCCTTCCGCAGAATACTGGCATTTTTCCTCTGCGTTGCAGCTTCTCTGTTATCCCGCTCCTCTTTCAACTGCAGGTAGCCTTCATAATTGGCATCATATAAAAACAGATCACCCCGATCAATTTCTGCAATCTTGTTGCAAACCAGATCCAGAAAGTATCTGTCATGTGTAATCATAACCAGCGCTTTTTTGTAAGCACGTAAATAAAGTTCAAGCCATTCCGTCATTTCACTGTCTAAATGGTTCGTCGGCTCATCTAAGAGTAAAATCTCACAGTCTGATAGCAGGGTTGCAGCAAGTGCTGCTTTCTTCTTCTGTCCGCCTGATAGCGTGGATAAAAGAACATCATAATCAGGCATTCCCAGCCTGTTTAAGATGTTCTTCGCTTCTCCTTCTATTCCTCGCATCTTGTCATGCGTCCTGTTTTGATCTATCACATATTCCAGAATTGACATATCTTTTGGAAATTCAGGATTTTGTGGAAGATAGCTGATATAGACATGATTCCCTTTTGCAATCTCTCCTGCATCTGCTTCTTCCAATCCTGCAATTATTTTGAGAAGGGTTGACTTTCCCGTCCCATTGACACCAATCATGCCTATCTTTTCTCCTTCATTAATCGCAAAATCAACACCCTGCAGGAGAACCTTATCCGTATATGTTTTCGACAGATTTTTTACAGTCAATAAATTCATTTCATTTCCCTTTTCCCACTATTCATTATATGGAGAGGTTGGAATCACAATCGCCATGATAAAGTATGCCACGACTCCTGTTCCAAAACTAAAGAATGCAAAAAGTACCATTAGTAAACGGATGATGGTAGGATCACAATTAAAGTAATTACCAATTCCCCCACATACTCCGCAAATCATCTTATTCAGATTAGAGCGGTATAGTCTCCTCATTCCATTTGCATTCTGATTCTGATTCTGGTTCTGGTTCTGATTCTGATTTCCATATCCGTTTCCATTTCCATTTTCGTTTCCATTGTTCTGATTATACTGGTTATTGTAATTATTTTCCATAGTGAATTCTCCTTCTTTTTTTTC
The DNA here is from genome assembly GCA_947631985.1 of uncultured Lachnospiraceae bacterium. Taxonomy (GTDB): domain Bacteria; phylum Bacillota; class Clostridia; order Lachnospirales; family Lachnospiraceae; genus SZUA-378. The sequence continues at coordinate 4,252 of CANRNK010000136.1, forward strand.
ATGTTTTTTTAGTAAGAAACTATTGTTCAAAATCAAGTTCAATATTTCCCATTGCACAATCAATTGAAAAATCTTTTTCTGCGTTCTTGTCCATTGTCATATCGCTTGCCAGATTGGAGTACATCTTGTCCCCAATTGTTACACTGCCTGCAGCACATTCCACACGATAGTTAAATTCATCTTCCCCACCTGCAAGGTCAAATTCCATATTCCCCATCGCACATTCTGCATCCACATCTCCCTGAATTGCTCCCTGGTAGAGTAACTCTCCCATACTGACACTAAAGGTACCTTCTTTGACTTCACTATTATCAAATGTAACCTGTCCAGCGCCTAGGTCTGTAGAAAGCGTGTCGCATTTTAATGTTTCAATTTCAACCTGGCCAGCGCCGATATCCATGCTGATTTCATCTGCGATCAGCTCTTCACATTCTGCTTTTCCTGCACCAAGATCCAATGCAATTCTCTTCAGTTCTACATCTCCTGGTATAAAAAGTACAATTTTACTATTAGAATGAATGGCATCATTTTTTACCCCCTTCAGATATAAAACACCACTTTCCACATAACATTTCACTTCCCCGTTTGTTCTCGTCTCCAACCAGAATGCATCGTCTTGTGACGTTCGAAGTTCCAGTTTGGCAGCTCCAATTTCCATACTCAGTCCCTGAATCTCGTCCGCTTTTGCCACTTCGAATTTACTCTGATCTCCAAAATAAGTCATTCCCTCATCCGACTCCCAGTCATCAAGATCAAGATAAATCTTTGGGGTCTTCAAATTTCCAACACTCAGATTTCCAAAATTCACATTTCCTTTCCCTGCTGCCAGATCCCGAATCAGATTCTGACCGCCAAAAGCAAGCGCGATTGCCACGATTGCGATTCCAATTAAAAACAAAGCTATTGCGATGGATAAAAAAACTTTACTTCCTTTTTTCATGCGACTTGCCCTCCTTTTCTCTCAAATGGCATTCTGCAAAGAGCTACAACACCCCTGAAGAATAGGGGAATTAACGTTCCACCGATCCATACTGTCAAGAGTAAGAATAGAATCCCGATTCCTGTTACCAGCAAGGATGCACCAAATAAAAACACTCCAATTAAAGGTGATACGAAAAATTTGGCAATGGATACGCCAAAGATTACAATGCCCGAAAGAACCAGAGCCACACCGCTTGCTGCAATTGCAATAAAAACACCAATAATCGCTGCTGCAATCGCAATCAGAATTCCAAAAATCCCACTTGCAATCGGAATCCAGATGAAGCTTGTCAGAATCAGTAGCGCAACAATTAAGATAATCTTGCCTGCATCCTGCCTTTGGTTACCAGAAGCAGTATTCTGATGGTTCTGATTTCCTTGGTGATTTTGGTACTGGCTCCTGTATCCATTTGGATTCCCTTGGCTTCCATACCCATTCTGATTCTTTTGGTTAGCATCTTTTGATTCCACATTGGAAACAACGACTTCATTTTGTCTCATTGCATTGGGATTGACCCCACGTTCTGTAAACTCAAAATCTTCCTGGTTCTTCCCGGACAGACTTGCCTTAATTGTCTCAGCCACTTTGGCCGGTGATCCAAGCGCTTTGATCACATCTCCTTCATTCTCCGTCCCTGCATCATCAAAATAATCATTATAATACTGGATTGCCTCTTCCTTTTCGCTTTGAGATACACTCGTCAGCAGACTTTCCAGCTGCCTCATAAATTCTTGTCTATTCATGGTTGATCCCTCCCTCGAACATTCCGGTTATTTTTCCAGAATACTTTCTCCACTCACTCTCATACAGGTTCAGTTGTACGCGCCCCCGCTCAGTCAACTTATAATATCTTCTGTTTCTACCTGCACATTCCTTATCATATACTTCCAGACACTCATCTTTTTGTAATCGTCTCAAGACCGGGTACAAAGTAGACTCCGATAAATCAATTACCTGCCTTACTTCCTGGGTGATCTTGTACCCATAAGTACCTTCGATTTCTCTCGACACAACCGCAAGGACGATGGCGTCTAGTAACGCCGCACCAGTGTTAAAAACCATATCCTTTACTCCTTTCCAAAGACTCTCCTCAATCTCTTA
>CANRNK010000137.1 GCA_947631985.1 uncultured Lachnospiraceae bacterium
AACGGAGAAGGAGGGATTTGAACCCTCGCGCCGCTATTAACGACCTACTCCCTTTCCAGGGGAGCCCCTTCAACCTCTTGGGTACTTCTCCAAAAGCCTAAAAAAAAACGGAGAGGATGGGATTCGAACCCATGCGCCCTTTCGGACAAACGGTTTTCAAGACCGCCTCGTTATGACCACTTCGATACCTCTCCATATTCCTATTGCAGAAAGTCAACTTTCCGCTCTCTACGACCATTACTCCCGCAGCGACAATTTGTATTTTATCATTTTTACATTTTGATGTCAACATCAATTTTGAACTTTTTTAGCCCCCAATGATACGATCTTAAAAAACTATTTTTTCTTCCTGTTTTTAATAAATACGGAGGCAATCTGAATATCTTCTGGCGTTGTGATTTTGATGTTATGGTAGTCTCCTTCCACCAACTTCACACGAGCATTCGAAAAAGTCTCTGCTACCATAGCGTCATCTGTAATAGCAATCTTCTTTTTTTTCAGCAGGGCTTCCTCATTCATTAATTTACTATATGCCTTCCAGATTAATTGATATTCAAACACCTGAGGTGTCTGTATAATCCAGACGTTCTCTCTATTGGGAGTCATTGCAACAAATCCATCTTCTGTCGCTATTTTCACGGTGTCCTTTGATGGCATTCCAATCACACAGGCTTTATGTTCTAAAACACTTTGGTATGCTCTTTTTAAAATCGAAGAATCTAAAAGCGGTCTGGCGGCATCATGAATAAAAACATAATCACAGTCACCAATCTCTTTTAATGCCTGATATACAGAATGATATCGTTCTACTCCTCCTACGACAACCACACATGGTTTCGTAGATGCCTCTTGTTGACGATACTGTTCACAAATCAGATCAAATTCTTCCCGTGCCGTTACAATTATGATATCAGAAATAAAATCCATTTGTTCAAAAGCATGGACGGAATAGCTGAGTACAGACTCTTCTTCAATCCTGAGAAATTGTTTCTTCACATCACTATTCATTCTTTTGCCCTGACCTGCTGCCAGGATTACCGCTACATTCTTCATGAAATCCTTGTTATCCTTTCAGCGTTCTCCTAATTTCAGATTTGCCACAGCGTTTAAATCCAATCCACTTCTGATTCCGTTTTGATAATCATAATAACCTGCAACTGCAATCATCGCTGCGTTATCCGTACAATAAATAGGAGAAGGATGAAAAAATTCGACATGATTACAAAGGCAGGCTTCACGTAAAGCACTACGGATTGCCGAATTCGACGCTACACCACCCGCAATCGCAAACCGATTTATACCATACTGTAACACAGCTGCCATTGAGTGTTCTACAAGTACATCTACTACTGCTTTTTGAAACGATGCGGCCACATCCGGAACACAGATTGGCTCATTTTTCATTTGCATTCCATTTAAATAATTGAGCACAGATGATTTCAGTCCACTAAAACTAAAATCAAAACTTGAATTTTCGACTTTCGCTCTCGGAAAATGAATCGCTTCCGGATTACCTTCTTTGGCTATTTTATCGATTTTAGGTCCCCCCGGATATCCAAGTCCAATCGCTCTTGCCACTTTATCATATGCTTCCCCTGCAGCATCATCACGTGTTCTTCCAATAATCTCATAACTTCCATAATCTTTTACCAGAACCAGATGAGAATGCCCTCCCGAAACAACAAGACAAATAAAAGGTGGCTTTAACTCTTCCTGTTCTATATAATTCGCACTAATATGTCCTTCAATATGATGCACCCCGATTAGAGGCAACTTTGTTGCGTAGCTAATTGCTTTTGCTGCTGAAACACCAACCAAAAGTGCACCAACAAGTCCAGGGCCATAGGTCACAGCAATCGCATCAATTTGTTCGAGTGTTTTACCTGCCTCATGTAAGGCTTGTTCAATCACCTGATTTATTTTCTCAATATGTTTACGGGATGCAATTTCAGGAACAACACCTCCATATAATGTATGCAGATCAATTTGCGAATAAATTACATTAGAAAGAACTTCTCTTCCATTCCTTACAACTGCTGCCGCTGTTTCATCGCAAGAAGTCTCAATACCCAGAATTACTAATTCTTCCTTTCCCAAGTTCACTTCACTCAAATTCCTCATTGTCCGCAAGTGTCCAGCCAAGAATTTTCCAATGGCCTTCAACATCCTTTCTTAAAATATATTTATGAATCAGAGAACTAAGGTCTGTATTCTGTCGAAGTGTAAAGGTGCAGAATAATGTTGCATATTCTTTCCCCTCAGTCACAGAATAAACAACATCTGTACTAGCCGAGGTAGCATAACTCGATATTACAATTCCTTGTTCTTTATATTGGTCAATATCTTTTTTCAAATCAGTAAGATATATCTCTTCCGACTTGTCAGCAATCAATTCATCATCGTACAATTCTCTGATTTTAAGTCCAAGTTCTTTCAGCTCTTCTTCAGAATAGGTTTCGTTGTAAAAACACTCTGTTATTTCGCAATAGTACTTTACAACTTCTTTTGGGGATGGCGGATACTGGATACTCAGATCTCTAAGCAGTACATCCTGCACCTTAGTAACAATCTCTTTTTCCTGCGTTTTTACAGAATTACGATTAGACAAATATGCATAGTAACCCAATACCAGTAAAATAACAATTGCTAAAATTATCGTTCCTTTGGTTCCTTTAAACCGACTCATCTTTACCCTCTCTGCACTCTGCGTTATTCTTCATCCTCAAAAAAAAGCTCTTTTGTTTTCCCATCTTTTCCTGCAAAGGAATTAGGAAATACCTTCCTCACTTCATTCATATATTCTTCAGGTCTCGTCAGGGATGGGCTGAAATGTGTCAGCCACAATTCATTTACGCTTGCTTTTTTTGCAAGGAATGCTGCTTCCTGAAAAGTCATATGTTTATTTTCTTTTGCTTTCTCTGCCTTCTCAGGCTCTCCATACATTCCTTCACAAACAAACAAATCAGCCCCGTTGGCATTTGTGATAATACCATCTGTTGGCCTGGTATCCGTACAATATGTTACTTTCAGACCTTTTCTAGGTTCTCCCAACACCATTTCCGGCAAATAATGAAACCCTTCTTCTAAGATTGTCTCGCCTTTTTGCAAGCGGTTCCAGTATTTCTTTTCAATTCCCATCTGTATTGCTTTTTCCAGGTGAAATTTTCCTGTTCGCGAAATTTCTATATTATATCCATAGCATACCACATTATGGTTTACCCGGAATGCCTTTATTTGAAATCCTTCAAACGTAAACAACTGCTCCGGTTCTTCTATTTCAATGCAGTTAATTAAAAAAGGAAGTTCAGGCGCAATCACTCTAAGTGCACTCACCACTCTGTTCAGACCTTTTGGACCAATCAGGGTTAATGGCTCTGTTCTGTCAGCATTTCCCATCGTAAGCAGCATTCCTGGCAAACCACTAATATGGTCTGCGTGATAGTGCGTAAAACAAATCACTTCAATCGGCTTAGGACTCCACCCTTTTTCTTTCATTGCAATCTGAGTTCCTTCTCCGCAATCAATCAAAATATCTTTCCCATTATAACGAGCCATTAGCGAAGTCAGCCATCTATATGGAAGTGGCATCATACCACCTGTTCCCAACAAACAAATATCTAACATACTTACACATTTCCTCTCTACCCTGTCGCATCTCTACCTTGTTATATCTCTACCCTGTTATATCTCTACCCAGAAATCTTCACTTAATTTCCGTCTTTTTCCACATAACAAGACCATCCTCTACAGGCTTCTCATAGAAATTTTTCCGTATCCCTTCTACTCGAAATCCCAAATTCTCATAGAGCCTGATCGCAGAAATATTGCTTTTTCTCACTTCAAGAATAAAAGCCTCTATCCCTAATGCAACTCCTCTTGTAATCAGATGTTGCATCAACTTACATCCTATTTTCCGGTTACGATATTCTTCTCGTACAACTACATTTGTAATTTCACCCTCCCCAAGAATATCACGCATGCCACAGCATCCAAGGATTTGACCCGCCTCTTCCGCAATATAATAATAGGCATCGGGGTTCTTAATCATTTCCAAAAACGCCTCTTCTGACCAAGGCATTGAAAAAGCTGCCTCCTCTAAAATAGCTACTTCTTTGATATCATGTTCTGTCATTTCCCTTATTGCCAGCATTTTCTTCAGATTTTTCCTTTCTCTCCCGTTCAGCCTGTGACAATCTAAGATACTCCGGATGAAAATCTCCCGCCTTCGTTATCTTACCTTCCTTATAATAGCGATAGCCCAACGTTGCAATCGATGCTGCACTTTGTCGATTCCGATTAAGCGGTGCAAAAGAATAAGGTACCGTCATCAAACTCGCGAGTTGCTCCCTATATACCGGAATACCATCTCCGGTAAAGATGACTTTCTCACCTATCTGATTCATTATTTTAGCAATTTCATCTATTTGCGCAATGCATTGTTCTTTTTGCGTCTGTAATCTATACTCAAATAATTCCTGCTGCGAATCCGCAACACGCTCTTCCACAAAACGGTAAAGTCCCGTGTAGACCTGCCCTCTTCGTGCATCCATAATTGGACAAATCAGACAGGGCACACCATACAACTGATTAGCCAGGCTTTCAATGGTAGGCACTCCAACAATTGGTTTCCGTAATGCAAGGCCCAGCCCTTTTACCGTTGCCGCCCCAATTCTCAAACCCGTAAAAGATCCTGGTCCTTGTGAAACGGCAATGACATCAATTGAGTTCAAATCAAGGTCTACCATCTTTGCGACTTCCTCAAGCATCGGTAGCAACGTCTGCGAATGCGTCTTTTTGTATTGTATTGTATATTCAGCGATCAGTCTGTCATCCTCCGCAATTGCTATAGAAGCAACAAGACCTGAGCTGTCAATTCCTAACACCTTCATCTTTATCCTATCTGCATGTTTTTATCATGCTTCCTTTTCTTCTAAATTTAATTCTTCTATTGTAATTCTTCTATTATGATTCTTCTATTGTAATTTTCCGATAGTCAAATCCCTTCTCCAATTGTTTTTCAATTGTAATCGAGATGCAGTCTTTTGGAAGTATTTCCTCTATCAGTTCGGCCCATTCAATAAAGCAAACACCATTCCCATAAAAGTAATCTTCATATCCAATTTCGTCCATTTCATCAACGTCTGCAATTCTATAAACATCAAAATGATAAAATGGGATTCTTCCATCTTCATATACCTGTAAAATTGTAAAAGTCGGACTATTGATGGGTCCTTCTATTCCAAGTCCCAATGCAACTCCCTGCACAAAAACTGTTTTGCCAACTCCAAGATCTCCATTCAGTAAAAAGATCTCTCCTGGTTTTGCAGATGCACCTATTTTTCTTCCTAATTCTTTTGTTTCCTGTGCCTGCCAGGTTTCATATATCATCTAAAAGCTTTCCTCACAATTCTCAATCTCTTGTCTCGCCTGATTTTTTCTTTCTTGTCCAGTTTCTATCCTTTGGTTTTACGGTTTTATTTTCACCTTATCTGGTGAAACATGAATCGAAATCATTCCAATACATTCCCCTAGATTGATAATATTTCCCTTTGGAAGAATCATAACTTTTTCTTCTCCTATTAGAAAAATACTCTTAGGTGTAGACACCGCTTTCTTGATCTCTTCCCACAAAACACTTGATTCCTCAACATCTCTTACCCGTCTCACAATCCCCTCTTCCGACATCCTATAGGTACATTGGGACAGGAGTGATTTGTTTTTTCTCATATCTTGTTTCCCAGACACGTTAACATAGAGAAGAACACTAATAATCAATAGACCGCCAATTAGTAGCCATAGTATGTTCTTGGAGGGCAAATAACCCGCCATTAAAATAACGCCGAACATCGTTGCCATAATACCTGGCATTTCAGTATAGGTTCGATACAGTTTATAATCATAATAATCTGATTTTTTGATCGCAATCTTGAGTTCCATTTCCATTTTTATCCTACCCTTTTTTTAAATCTCGATTCAAAAAAGCACCTACAAGAGTAGGTGCTCTTACTTTTATTATACTTAAAATCATGTAAAGTGCAAGCAAGTGAAGTGATTTCTAAGCTTTAACTCCAAGGCAGCATGCAATCATTCATGTCTTAGCGCTTCAATTGGACTGAGTTTGGCTGCTTTTTTGGCTGGATAAATTCCAAAGAAAATTCCTACGGCCGTCGAGAATAAAGATGCCCCCATTACCGTTGTCATTTTGACTTCTGGTGAAAATCCAATCATCATCGAGATTCCATATGCACCCAAAACGCCAAT
>CANRNK010000138.1 GCA_947631985.1 uncultured Lachnospiraceae bacterium
TTGTAGTAAAATCACATCTTTCATTGCCCCAATACCTGGTGCTCCAATTGTTAATCGCTTTTCTACACAAGTCTGCAAGCTGATTGCTTCATAAATGCTATCTTCAAATGTTTCAGAGAACTTCTTATATTCTTCTATAGAGAGTTCATCCAGTGATTTCTTTTGTTCTATACAATATAAAACAAGACTTCCTATGATGCTATGTGCATCTCTAAATGCCACACCTCTTCCTACGAGGTAGTCAGCCGCATCTGTTGCATTTGTAAACCCGTTTGTAGCACTTTTTTTCATCTTATCATTCTGAAAACGAATCGTATTAAGCATCTGGGTAAACAGAACAATACAATCTTTCGTGGTATCAATTGCGTCAAATGTTACTTCTTTATCTTCTTGCATATCTTTGTTATAGGCAAGCGGAATTCCTTTCATTGTCGTCAGGATAGAGACCAGAGCGCCATACACTCTTCCTGTTTTACCTCGTACAAGTTCTGCAATATCCGGATTTTTCTTTTGTGGCATAATACTGCTTCCCGTTGAAAACGCATCGTCAATCTCAATAAAACGATATTCATCAGAATTCCAGGCAATAATTTCTTCTGAAAACCTGCTTAGATGCATCATAATCGTTGAAAGTGCGGACAAAAGTTCAATCAGATAATCTCTGTCAGAAACAGAATCCATGCTGTTTAAAGTGGGTCCATCAAATCCCAATAGACTCGCTGTCATATTCCGATCAAGCGGATAGGTTGTACCAGCCAAAGCACCTGATCCAAGAGGACAAAGATTTAATCTTGTACGGATATCAAAAAGTCTGCCTCTGTCACGCTTAAACATTTCAAAGTAAGCACCAATGTGATGCGCTAAGGTCGTAGGCTGTGCTTTTTGCATATGCGTAAATCCAGGCATGTAGGTTTGAATGTTTTTCTCCATAATAGTAAGTAATACTTCTAACAAATCAAAAAGCATTTGGTCTATGATTCCAATTTCCATTCTTGTATACAACTTCATATCAAGTGCCACCTGGTCGTTCCGGCTTCTTCCGGTATGTAGCTTCTTACCAATTTCGCCAAGTCGTTCAATCAGATGTGCTTCCACAAAACTGTGAATATCTTCATATTCCTCAGAAAAAACTAAGGTTTCGGATTCTATCTCTTCCAAAATCTTTTTTAATTCCCTGATAATTGAATTTTTTTCCTCTTCAGAAAGTAACTTCTGTGCAGAAAGCATTGTAACATGTGCAATACTTCCTTCTATATCCTGTTTATATAATCTTTGGTCAAATGACAGAGAAGCATTAAACTGATATACCATCTGATCTGTTTGCTTCGTAAATCGACCACCCCATAGCTGCGCCATTTAATTCTCCCCCATTCCAAAATCTTTTTATGATATTATCACATAATACACTTCATTGCAATAAAGCATTCCTGATTTTTATAAAATATAAGGCAATACACAAATAATGCGTATTGCCTTCCATCATCTTATGGTATTGGAACGTATCCCGCCGGTGCAACCAGCACACCATTTGGATCAAACTGACAAACAACACCATTCACATCAATTGTTGTATTCGAAACAAGAACACCATCCGGAGTAAATAAGTACCAGTTATTTGCAATCTGTTTCCATCCGGTTACAAGTTTTCCATCCACATCATTATAATATTTCATATTGTTAAGAATAAGTAACCCAATGTTCATCACGCCATCTTCTTTAAAGTAATACATTGCGCCGTCAATTGCCTGCCAGCCCTTTGCCATATTACCATCTGGAAGGAAATAGTACTTTGCAGGTATATTTCCTGACCAACCCGTCTGCATTGAACCATCTGCATTAAAGTAATAAACGCCTTTTTCTATTTGTTTTAAGCCAACTGCTGCCTGTCCTGTTTGCTCAAAGAAGTAACGATGGCCATCAAGATCCGCCCAACCTGTAACCATACTGCCATCCGGTCTGAAGTAGAATTTTGTTCCGCCTGCATCAAACCAGCCAGTATGCATTTTCCCTTCATTTCCAAAGTAGTATTTTGCATCTGCGACCTGAATCAGACCCGTCTGCATCACTCCCGTCTCTGAGAAATAATATCTGGAACCTTCCACATCAGTCCATCCAGTAGCCATGCTACCATCTGGTCTGAAATAAAGCCTTCCGCCCGCTGTGTCAAACCACCCTGTGTGCATATGTCCACTATCATTAAAGAAGTAGCTGGCTTCACCCAACTTAATCAGACCTCTTTGCATCTGTCCCTGTTCATTAAAATAATATCTGTGGCCTTCAATATCAGCAAGCCCTGTCTGCATCACTCCAGTTGGCTGAAAATAAAAGGAAGTCGGTCCATTTACAACCCATCCTGTTACCATTGCACCAGAAGGATCAAATAGATATTTTCCACCATTGATGTCGACCCAGCCAGTTTTCATTCTATAGTTTTCGTAATAAAAAGTTTTTCCATCTCGTTGCGCAAATCCACCCGGAATAATGATTGACCCAAAATCCTTGTATAAATAATTAATATCAACATTTCCAGGAACTCCATTTACACGTCCTGCATTGGTAGCCTGCCATACTGCAGGATTTGGGTAGGTACATGCAGCCGCATATTGCGCCACCCATTTGTCATACCCAATTGGCCCAATTCTGTTGGTAAACCAGTTTTTATTTGCATAAACCATAGGGTAATAGCCAGCCCCCTGGATGATTCCACAAAAAGTATTGGCAATTGCAGCAAGTTGATCTGGTGGACACCCCGCCATTGAGGCATCCTCTATATCAATTACAACTGGAAAGGATACTGTATATCCTTGAATTGCCTGAAGAACAATATTTGCTTCTGCTGCGGCGGCTTCCACAGACGTTGCATAGGAATAGATATAGACACCGGTTCTGATTCCTGCTGCGGTTGCTCCATTCATATTATTTGCAAACTGTGCATCCATTCCCTTTTTTGTTGTACCGACTCTGACAAATGCAAAAGAAATTCCATCTGCTGCAACCGCCTGCCAATTCACATTCCCCTGGTAGACCGAAACATCAATTCCTCTTGGCTGTGCTGCCTCTGTTTTTAATTGTAGTGTTGGGGATGCCGTCAGTGCAATGATTAGAATCAAAGAAGTGACCGCGCGTAAAAATTTCTTGCGTCTTATCGTTTTGTTCATTCTGCCTCCTAGTAATATTTTATTTGCTGACTTGTAGTCATTCCATCATATCCATTAAAACACCTCACAAGCAAATAGGGCGCTGTGGGCGATTTGATTTCGGCTTTTAGACTGACATGATTTGATGCAGATGGCCAGATGCCCAGCCCACTCCATGTAGCACCCTGATCCAGACTGTAGCTATAGTACAAAATTCCACTATCCTTATCTTCTGCTGTCACATTAGCATGCAATATTCCAGAACTGGCATCATAGCTATTCAGCGTGACGGTACATTGTTCTGGTGGTGTATGGTCTTGAATTTTGGGTGTGCTTGGTGTTTTTGGTACAAGCTTTTGAAACTCTTTAAATTGCAATCCGCTCACTTTTGACGAGAGTCCAAAATACTTGGCAACCGCAATTGCATCTTTTTTTCCAAATGTCTGAAACATTTCCGCAGATGAGATATAGTTGGCATCAGCCTGGTGATCAAGATGACAATGCTCTATAATCACCGCCGGAATCTGCAACTCCGTCGAAGCACGTAACACACCATAATAATCTCGTCCACGATTATTGACTTTGACTTTTACTCCCCTGCTTAAAATTCCAAACTCATTCTGAAAATCACTCAGAAGAATTGTTCCAAAACTATATCCAGAAACATAATTGGTTCCCGCTGACTGTGCCCATACTTCTGCGCCATAAAAATAATGATTCTGTGACATATTATAATGAAGACTGAAAAGAAAATCTGCATTCACATTTGCAGCAAACGATGCCCGCTCTTCCAGCGAAAGACTTCTGTCATCTTCTCTTGTCAAATAAACTGTCACTCCATCAAAGGTCTCGAGTTCTTCCTTCATCGCCTTTGCAGTAATTAAATTAATCTCTTTTTCATAAAAATTTCCTGGTTCAGCCCCCAGATTCGTTCCGCCATGTCCAGGATCAATTACAATCACAACATCCTCTTCTGCTTGTGCCTTTGATGGAAGAACCAATAGGAAACAGGCCAAAATTATAAGTGTTGTAATAATTCGAAATTTATTCCTATTTTTAAAACACATAAGTCGATTTCTCCTTATATCTCTGTGCTGACAGCATTCAGAACTTGATACAGTAAGTCATACAATCGCTTGGCATCTTCCTTCGGGATGGAAATGCACTGACCAATTTTCCCCGGAATTTCCAGTGCTTTTTCTTTCAGTTTTGTTCCCTCTTCAGTGAGCGTAACAATCACATTTCTTTCATCCTGTGCAAGACGTTCTCTTGCGATGAGACCTTGTATTTCTAATTTTTTTAATAGAGGCGTCAAAGTACCTGAATCCAGATAAAGGTATTGTCCCAGCGTTTTGACATTTATCTTTTTCTGATCCCATAAAACCATCATGGTGATATATTGCGTATAGGTAAGACCAATTTCATCCAGAAATGGTTTGTATTTTTTAACAACTTCTTTAGAACATGCGTATAATGGAAAACATAACTGGTTATTTAACTTTAACTGTTCATATTTCATATTGAATTTTACCCTCTCAAGATCTGACAAGAAAAAGCATTATTTTCCATGTCATAGATTATAAGAAAAGCATCTAAAATCGAAGTCCTTCGTTTTCAGATGCTTCTATAAGCTGAAAATCGGATTTGAACCGACGACCCCTTCATTACGAGTGAAGTGCTCTACCAACTGAGCTATTTCAGCAACTTAACAACACTTGATATTATATAGGGTATGGTTCTAATAATCAAGACCTAAATTATATTTTTATTTAATATGCACATCCAGTTTTTGATATGGTATTTCAATCTCATTTTCATCAAATTGTATTTTGATTTTCTCTAAAATTCTCCATTTTGCAATAAAGTAATCATCATTTTTTAAATAACATCGGATTCCCAGGCTCACTGCAGAATTTCCAAGCGCATCTACAAAAACATTTCGATCCAGATCCAAAATCACAGACGGATCCTGATCAATAATTGTTTCTAAAATCTGTTTTGCCAACTGTAAGTTTGAAGAATACGAAATGCCAATCACAAGGTCAAGTCTTCTAGTATCTGACATGGTGACATTCGTAAGACTTGTATTGGCAAGTGCCCCATTGGGCAGAACAATCACCTTTTGGTCAGGCGTAATTAATTTTGTATAGAAGATTTGTATTTCTGATACTGTGCCTTCATTTTTGTGTGTATCTTCAATAATATAATCACCCACTTTAAATGGTTTTAAAACCAAAATCAGGATTCCCCCTGCTAAATTTGACAAACTTCCCTGAAGCGCAAGTCCAATTGCAACACCTGCAGAACCAATCACTGCCGCTGCACTTGTTGCATCCACACCGAACCCGCTTGCAATGAAAAACAAAATTATAATATACAGTGAAATTTTAATAAATGAATCCAAAAACTGAATCACACCTGCGTCCGACCCGGCTTTTACTAATGATTTACGAACCAGTTTTCTCAGTAAATAGATTAATTTACTGAGAATCACAAATACAGCCAATGCAAGAATCACTTTGATTCCAAATTGAAAAATCTGTCCTGGCAACTGTTTTACAATTGATTCAATCATACCTACCTCAAATTGATCGGGTATGATTGTTTCAAGCTCCGTATTGATACGATCCGTCATGCTTTAGTACCTGCCTTTGTTCCCGTTTTTGTAACTGTCTTTGTAACCGTCTTTGTTCCTGTCTTTGTAACTGCCTTTGTTCCTGAAACTGCTTTTTTCTTTGTAGTTGATTTAGCATTTGATTTTAAAACAGTTTTTGATTCCTTAATTTCCAATACTGAGACAGACAATGGTGAAAGATTGAGTTTTATGGACTGTTTCATATCATCTGACGCTTCCCCAATTGATTTTTTGGCTCTTGTCGAATTGCCACCAGGTCCAGCAAATTTTTCATCATTACTATTTAGAATTTCTTTGTAGGAGCCTTCATAGGGAACACCAATTTTATATTCTTTGTAGGTTGTATTTGCAAAATTGCATACTACTACTAGTGTCTGCAGCGGATCTTTGGCTTTACGCATAAAGCTAATGAC
>CANRNK010000139.1 GCA_947631985.1 uncultured Lachnospiraceae bacterium
ACATTGATTGGGGTGCACAAGGATCGGGATCATGTGCACCTACATCTGGTCACAAATACAGTGAGCTATGAGGATGGTCATAAGCTACATAATTCAAAAAAGGATTTGGAGCGTATGAAAGAAATGACCAATCGGATGTGTGTAGAACGTGGATTTACAGTAGCGCAGAAGGGTAAAGATTTTCATGGAAATGATTTGGAAGAAGGTCATGTTAGAGCTTGGAGCAAGGATAAATATCACCTCTTGCTGAATGACCAAAAGAAAAGTCATGTTGCAGAATGTGCCTTGGCAGTTATGGAAACGAGAGAACAAAGTTGTAGCAAAGAGGAATTTGTGAAAGGAATGGCAATAAGAGGTTGGCGCACCACTTGGACAGATAGTAGAAAGAATATTACGTTTGAGAATGAAGAGGGGAAAAAGGTGCGTGATTCTAATATTGCCAAGACCTTTCAGATGGATGTATCAAAGGAGGGATTATTGAATGAATTTGAAAGACAGGCAGAAATCAGAGAGCGTGCCGCTAGAAGAAAAAGAGCAAATATGGGAGAATCCCAGTTTGAGGAAGCAATGGGAACAACAGATAGAGAACTCGAAGAATACTATAGAGAAGTTAAAGCAGTTATTGCAGGAAGCGCTACAGGCACTTCAAACAATGACAGCGGAGAGGGACGATTTGCTCAAGATTCAAGCAGAGGACAGGAAATTATTCAAGGAAGAATTAGAGGAGCAACAGACTTTAAATCAGAATTTGGAGAACGAAAAGAAAATTTTGATGGAGAAAGAATATCTCTCAAGGAAAGACTTGGAGTATGTCAACAAGAGGCTGGAAAGCGAGAAGAAGAACGGAAACTGGATGAGCAGACGCATACGAGAACTAGAGGGCGAAGTCGCTAAATTAAAAAATCGTCCTCTGTGGAAGCAGATTTTGGAGGATTTGAAACCAAAGCCGAAGTGGAGACCATACAACCGAAATAGAAAATTTTATGAGTTTATGGAGAAACTATTTCATGTGTTATTAGCAGTGGCATTTACAATTATTGTTTTCGTAGCAGTCTATTGGTTCATGAAATGGTCAATGCACCAGTAAGATTAAATTACAGGCTGATGGAAGGGATTGATGATATGAGATTCATTTACGCAAGTTATAATTCAAATTATAACAGTATAGATATAACGACATTTGATAATATTTTACTTAGAATTGATTGCAATAAAGCAGAAGAGGGAATCAGGACAACGTCTGGTTCCCAATGTGCTTTAAATGCATTGGCAATTGATGAACCATTGGAATATGCAAGGCTGGTTTTGGATGGAGAGATGCAGATGTGGGTGGATGCAGAAGATAGTTTGGAACTTTGGTAAAGAATATTTAATACCATGTGCATGAGTAAATTCTGGATTTGAGAAAAAATGAATTAAAAGAATTTGTTCATACACTTTGTAACTTTATAATGAAATTAACTTATTTTTTTGCTTGTTATCATTCCGATAAAAGAATATAATAGAATACAGATTGGAGGTTTCTAATATGGAATATTTAACAACTGTTGAAATGTCTGAAAAATGGAATATTACATCGAGAAGGATTGGGGTATTGTGTTCAGAAGGACGAATTGATGGAGCGATAAAAAAGGGAAAAACATGGTTGATTCCATCCGATGCAGTGAAACCAGAAGATGCTAGGTATAAGAAAAAACCTGAGGAGGATAAACAATCATGATAGATACAAAAAAGGAACAGGAACGCGATGAATTACATCGTGCGATTTGGGCGATTGCGGATGAATTAAGAGGTGCAGTAGACGGATGGGATTTTAAGAACTATGTGCTGGGCACCATGTTTTATAGATATATTTCGGAAAATCTTTGCAGCTATATAAATGATGGAGAGATCAAAGCAGGAAATACAGACTTTGATTTTGCAAAAATGTCAGATGAAGATGCAGAAGAAGCAAAAGATGGACTTGTAGAAGAAAAGGGGTTCTTTATTCTTCCAAGTGAATTATTTTCTAATGTAAGAGCAAATGCTGTGAATGATGAAAATCTAAATGAAACATTGGAACGTGTATTTCGTCATATTGAAGAATCAGCCAAGGGAAGTGAAGCAGAGAATGATTTTGCAGGCTTGTTTGATGACTTTGATGTAAATAGCAATAAACTTGGTTCTACGGTGGCGAAAAGAAATGAAAAGCTGGTGAAGTTATTAAATGGTGTTGCACTCATGAATCTGGGTGATGTGAAAGACCATTCCATAGATGCCTTTGGTGATGCTTATGAATATCTTATGTCTATGTATGCATCCAATGCAGGTAAATCTGGTGGAGAATTCTATACCCCTGCAGATGTATCGGAATTATTAACAAGACTCGGAATCGTTGGAAAGACAGAAATCAATAAGGTATATGATCCGGCTTGTGGTTCGGGTTCACTGTTATTGAAAGTAGAAACTGTGTTAGGGAAAGAAGCTGTTCGTAATGGCTATTATGGACAGGAAATTAATATTACCACTTACAACCTTTGCCGTATCAATATGTTCTTACATGATATTGGTTTTGATAAATTTAATGTTGCATGTGAAGATACATTGATGGCACCACAGCACTGGGATGATGAGCCTTTTGAGCTTATCGTATCCAATCCGCCATACTCAATCAAATGGGCTGGAGATGAGAATCCACTGCTTATCAATGATCCTCGTTTTGCACCTGCAGGTGTACTTGCGCCAAAGAGCAAAGCGGATCTTGCATTTATTATGCATAGCCTTTCTTGGCTTGCATCCAATGGGACAGCTGCTATTGTATGCTTCCCTGGTATTATGTACAGAGGTGGAGCAGAACAGAAAATCCGTAAGTATCTGGTGGATAATAACTTTGTGGACTGTATTATTCAGTTGCCAAGTAACCTTTTCTTTGGAACAAGTATTGCAACCTGCATTATGGTTATGAAGAAGAATAAAAATGATAATCATACCTTATTTGTGGATGCCTCAAATGAGTGTATTAAAGTTACCAATAACAATAAACTCACACCTACGAATATTGAACGAATCGTGGATATCTATGCAAACCGTGAGGAAGTGAAGCATTTTTCTCATTTGGCAAGTTATGAAGAAGTAGTAGAAAATGATTACAATCTTTCGGTATCAACTTATGTAGAAGCAGAGGATACTCGTGAAAAGATTGATATTGTAAAACTGAATGCAGAGATTGAAGAAATTGTTATGCGAGAGGATGAATTGAGAGAAGCCATTCGAAACATTATTGATGAAATAGAGGTGGGATAGATGTCAACCGTTGAATTTTTTAAGGATCCAAATTTGTGGTTTTCTATTATTAGTGCAACGTTAGCTGTAATTGCATTGTTTCAGACCAAAAGTCAGATTCAAATAAGTAATCGTCAACAACTCTTTGATCGACGTTTAGACAAGTATATTTTGCTGAAAGATTTATTGGCATTGTACTCTAAAAATCGAAATTTAATTAGTAAAAAATCTGATATATGTGAGATGGTAGATTTTCAGTTTAGTTGTCTTACAAATAATTCTACACTTGAAAGTATGAATCAGGCAATGTCAACTCCACTAGAACAAGACGTGCAGAATGTGTTCTTAACTAAGTGTGAACAGTTGGAGAAGGCTGCTATAGAAATTGAATTGATATGGGTAAATGATAGTGCAAAAATTATGAGTCAATTCATAAGGCAGTATAAAGACTTGTTAATGGCCATGTACAAGCAGCAGATTAGTTTAAATCATTTAGAAAAAGATAATAAAAAGTCACCTATGCTATTAGAAGTATTCCAGAAAAGGGCAAAAGAGTCTGCTGAGGAAATTGGTCTGTTCTCAGCAATAAATGATCTTGATAGTACTTTTGAAGAAATTCTTAATACAAATGCGGAAAGACGTTTAATTAATAGCATAAGACTAGATGGGGGTAAATATGACAAAACTTGAACAACTTTTAACTGAATATTGCCCAGAAAAAGTTGAGTATAAGAAAATAAAAGAGGTATATACGAGACTAAAGGGAACGTCTATTACAGCTGGAAAAATGAAAGAAATTGAACATCCTGATGGTGACATCAGAATTTTTGCAGGTGGAAAAACAGTAATTAATACATTGGAAGAAGATATACCTAAAGCAAATATAACAAGAGTGCCGGCTGTTTTGGTTCAATCTAGAGGTGTAATTGATGTGATCTATTATGATAAACCATTTACATTTAAAAATGAAATGTGGGCTTATACAGCTAAGAATATAATATCTGTGAAATACTTGTTTTATGTATTAAAAAATAACATTCCTCTTTTTAGAGAAGCAGCATCTGGTATGGGATCATTACCACAGATATCTTTAACAGTTACTGAAGATTTTGTTATCCCAGTTCCGCCCCTTTCAGTCCAAGAGGAAATTGTACGTATTTTGGACAATTTCACAGAGCTTACAGCAGAGCTTACAGCAGAGCTTACAGCGAGAAAGATGCAGTATGAGTATTATAAAGAAATACTAATGGATTTTGCTACGGTTACACAGTGGACAACATTAGATACTGTAAGCGAAATTTATGATTCATTACATCAAACACCTAAGTATAGTGAAAGTGGATATCCAATGATTAGAGTCGTTGATGTAAAGGGGGATGAGATTACATCCGAAGGTTGTTTAAAAGTTAACAAGGATGTTTATGATGTTTTTATTAAGAAATACTGTCCTGTTGAAAATGATATTGTTATTACGCGAGTAGGTTCATATGGAAATATAGGAATGATTAAAAATACGTTTATGTGTTTAGGACAAAATGTTGCATTAATACATCCCGTCAGCTACTTTCCAGAATTTCTTTTTTATATTCTTCAATCGAAAAATACAAGAAAGTACATTGAAAGTAATGTAAAGGGTGCAAGCCAAAAGACATTAAGTTTAGCAAAAATAAAGGAAATTCCAGTACCAGTAATAAGTTTAGAAAAGCAAAAAGAAATAGCAAAAAGAGTTCAGCTATTTCAAAGGATATGTAATGACATTTCCACAGGCCTCCCAGCAGAAATCGAAGCGCGCCAAAAGCAATATGAATATTACAGGGATACACTCTTAACGTTCAAACGATTGGAGGTATAAATATATTATGGCAAGACCATTTACTTCACGGGATGCCAAGAGGCTTATTGATGAACACCGTGAATTGAAAACAAGGCTTTCCAAGGCAGAAGCCTATTCAGAACATTGCAAAGCTAGTATTTCCAAAGCTTCTGAAGCTTTGGTTGCTCAGGAAGTTCTAAATGTACTGAAAGATATTCCAATTGATGAAATAAATAGGGATAAGCGAGGGTTTCGAATTAAAGCGCTTCGTGACTATGGATATAATAGTATTGCAGATATTTCTACAGCATCTGTTTATACAATTGCCTCAGTGCATGGTATTAGTGAAGACACAGCTTATTCTATAAAAAAAGTTGTTGACGATATTGTATCAAAAGCTCGGCAGGGTGTAAAAATTCGACTTAGTGTGGATAATAAAAATGTTAAAGCTACAGAACTTGTCTCAGCAATATCGAGATATAAGAAAGGCAAGCCATACACAGAAACTTGTAGGCAAATATTAAACTCCAAGAGTAAGCAGATTGATTATGCATTGGAAGACTTGGCGCCTGCAAAAAGTGGTTTAAAATGGTTCTTCACATCTAGTTCAAATAAACAAAAAGCAATAGAAGCGTACAATACATTAGATAGGTTACTTGAAAGTGAATATAGTAAAGAAGCGCAGTCAGCACTTGAGTCATTAGATGCAGTAAATCGTAGTACTGGAACGGAGGATTGGCAGAACTTTTCGGAAAATTCTATTAGTTTTTTTAATGTACTAGAAGATGTTAATCCAGGTATTCTAGGAACAAATGATGCTATGTATGGATTGCCGGAAGAACTTGCGCGAGAAATTCAGGAAGAATGCTTTTTTCCGGAAGGTCTGCTTTGCGAACTGAGACGTTATCAGGAATGGGGTGTTAAATATACACTTCATCAGTCACGTGTGCTTCTTGGTGATGAGATGGGACTTGGGAAAACAATTCAAGCAATTGCAGCAATGGTTTCCTTGCGTAATACTGGTGCAACACATTTTGTGGTTGTTTGTCCAGCTAGTGTAATAACAAACTGGTGCAGAGAGATTCGTAAAAT
>CANRNK010000140.1 GCA_947631985.1 uncultured Lachnospiraceae bacterium
ATACTGGCAGCAGGATTTGTGATTCTGATTGCAGTTGTAATTGGAATTGCGTTTGACTATTATTACCACCTCAATGATGACATGCTGATGAAGGACCTGACCTCAGGGATGTATACGGGGAGGCCAGAGGGATATAATATTCAGATGCTTTTTCCAATCAGCTGGTTACTTAGCTTGCCCTACCTGTTAACAAGAACGATTAGCTGGTATGGATTGTTTTATCTTGTATGCAACTACGGCTGTCTCTATCTGATCTGTAGACAAGTATTGAGCAAGACAGAGAAAAAAATAGAGAAATTTAGTATACTGGCTCTGGGACTTTTGTTCTTGGGAGCCTTTTTCTTGTGGGATCTGATTTTTCTTCAATATACGGTCACCTCTGCCATACTCTGTAGCACTGCCATTTTTTTGTTTCTCACCAACGAGACACAGTCCGACTACAAAAAATACAGTAAGCAGAACTACTTCGTTGTGATTCTTGTAATTCTGGCATTCTGGGTACGGTCGGAGATGATGCTGTTACTTAGTCCTTATATTGCAGTGGCGGGGTTCGCAAAATGGAGCAAAGAAGAAAAACCATTCGCCTTACTTTCCTTTAAAAAGTATCTAACCATTCTGGGACTTATGGCGATTGGGGTCGTAGTAAGTCTTGGAGTTCACACAGTTGCTTACAGTAGCCAGGAATGGAAAACATTTACAGAATTCTTTGATGAGCGCACCAGACTCTATGATTATGAGAGAATCCCCTCGTATGAGGGAAATGAAGCATTCTATGAAAGCATAGGACTGGATAAGAGTAGGCAGGCATTACTTGAAAACTATAACTTTGGGGTGGATGAAGAACTGGATGCATCGACACTTGGAGCAGTAGCAGATTATGCAAATGAAATCAGAAGCCTTTCCCCCAAAGATCGGCTTGTCGAGGCAACAAAGCAATATTATAGACGGGTAGTTCTTGAACAGGAAGTTCCTAATTGGGAATTTCTATTATTTGCGCTCTATAGTGCTGGAATCATAGCGAGCCTGCTTCTTCGAAAATACAGAGAGATTTTTCACTTTCTGATGCTTTTTGCTGTCAGATCAGTCATCTGGATTTACCTACTATTTGGCGAGCGTATTCCACCTAGAATTGTGCATTCTGTTTCTTTTGCAGAGTGTCTAATCTTAGTAGCATTTATTCTCCTATTATTTCAAAAGACTTTGATTGAGACACCTAAGAAAGAAAGAATTCTCAAAACCAGCATGGTTATTGTTTTATCCTGTGTGTGTTTTTTTTCGTTTCAAGAAAGCTTTGCGCAGGTACAGAGTGAAATACAGATAAGAGAGACGATTAACCCAGAATATCAGGCATTACAGGAATATTGTGTACTTCATTCTGAGCAATATTATCTTCTGGATATCTACTCTATCGTGAATTATACAGAAAAAGTATTTGTTCCAGAACGAAGCCTGGTAAAAAATTATGATTATATGGGGGGCTGGGGATGTAAAAGTCCGTTATATTATGATAAACTAAAAGCGTTTCAATTAGATAGCATGGAAGAAGCCATTCTAGAGAATGGCAATGTGTTTATTATTAGTAAGATGAATCGTGAGATGATCTGGATTATAGATTATTTTGCTGACAAGGGAATGAAAATCAAACTTGAAAAAGCAGATGAAATAGTAGTAGGTTCAGAAGAAATATTTGGTATCTATAGTGTTATAGGAGTAACTAATTAATGAAATATGAAAATCATTTGATTGTTGGGGATAGAATCACATTAAAATCAATTACACTCAATGACACAAATAAGATCATTGAATGGAGAAACAAAGACTGGGTTAGAAAGAACTTTATTTTACAAGAACTTTTAACAGAAGAAGTACACTGGGAGTGGTTTGAAAATAAGATTCAAACAGGTAAAGTCATTCAATTTATAGTTCAAAGAAATGATAATACGAAAAAAATAGGCAGTGTATATTTAAGAGACGTGGATTATGAACATAAAAAGGCTGAGTTTGGAATTTTTATTGGAGAAGAGGATTCTGTTGGTAGTGGATATGGAACAGAGGCGGTCAACCTAATAACGGAGTTTGGCTTCAATAAATTAAAACTTCATAGCATTTATTTGAGGGTACTTGCAGAAAATAAAAATGCAATTAAGTGTTATCAAAAGGCAGGGTTCAAACAAAAAACAACTTATGAAGATGAGGCAATCATAAATGGAAAATTTCGTTCAGTTCTAATTATGGAAAAACTAGGAGATGAGGAATAACTATGAGGTTAATTAGCTTTATCATTCCGTGTTATCGCTCGGAGCTGACAATCGAAAAGGTGGTTCAGGAAATAACCATTTCGATGACTGACTTAAGCCAATATGAATATGAAATTATCTTAGTAAATGATTTTTCACCCGATCATACGTTTGAGATAATCAAGTCCCTTTGTGAGAAGAATAACAAAATCAAGGGAATTAATCTAGCGAAGAACTTTGGACAGCATGCGGCAATTATGGCTGGACTTCGATATAGTAAAGGTGATATTGTAATCTGTCTGGATGATGATGGACAGACTCCGGCCGACGAAGCCTGGAAATTAATTGCTAAAATAGAAGAGGGTGCAGATGTTGTTTATGCAAAATATGAGCACAAAAAACACTCTCTAATACGCAATGTGGGAAGCAGAATCAATGACCTAATGGCAAGAACCATGCTTGGAAAACCAAAAGAACTCTACGTATCGAGTTACTTTGCGGTTAGAAGCTTCGTTGTACGGGAGATGCTTCGATATGAGAATTCTTATCCGTATGTAATTGGTCTAGTGCTTCGAGCAACAAAAAAAATCGAAAATGTAAGCGTTATTCATAGAGAGAGAGAAGAGGGTCATTCGGGATATACGTTGGCAAAATTATTTGGACTTTGGTGTAATGGATTCACAGCCTTTTCTATTAAACCACTTAGAATCGCAACCGTAATGGGGGCACTTAGTGCATCAGCAGGATTTTTATATGGAGTTTATACTATTGTGAAACGGCTTGTTAACCCGGATGTCCCAGCAGGGTTTAGCTCGCTGATGGCAGTAATCCTTTTTATCGGAGGGATGTTGATGCTGATGTTAGGGTTAATTGGAGAGTATATTGGAAGAATCTATATTAGCATTAATAATGCACCACAGTACGTAATTAAAGAAACAATTAATGAAGAAATTATTCTTTAAGCATAAGGGAGTATTTATGCAATATAAGATAAAAAAAAATTACATACAATTGATTCAGTGGGGATTCATCTTAATATTTGGAGGCTTATGTGTTTCTCTGAGTTTTAACAATAACATATGGACAGATGAAGCCTTTACAATGCAAATCTTGCATCAGGATTATTGGGGGATTATTCTGGGAACGGCAATTGATGTACATCCTCCCCTCTATTATTTGATTGCAAAGACTGCACAGCTTTTATTTGGAACCTCGCTCCTAGTACAAAAACTGATTACAATCTTGCCCGTGCTGCTCTTGATGATTTACGCAACCAGAGTCATCAAACGATTGTTCGATGAAAAGGTATCACTACTTTTTATATTAATGCTGATGGCATTCCCTGCAATTACTGAATATGCAGTTCAAGTCAGAATGTACACCTGGGCGATGCTGTTTGTCACGATTTGTGGTGTAACAGCATATGATTTATTTCTAGAATCAAAGAAGTCAAAATGGATTATATTTACCCTAGTGGGACTCGCAGCCGCCTATACACATTACTTTGCATTGCTATCAGTCGCGCTCATTTATGGATATCTCTTACTTGCATTTCTAATCTGGAAAAGAAAAGAAGTGAAGAAGTGGTTTTTGATGTCGATAATTACGATTATTGCCTATAGTCCATGGATTGCGGTTTGGGTTTGGCAGCTTCTCAAGGTTGCAGAAGAGTATGTGATTCCAGATATTACAGCGAAGACGGTTATTTCTTATTTCGATTGGGCATTTAATACGGGAACTCCATTTAGCACCCAAATCTATGAGCTTTTATTTATACTTTCAGCTGCTTTACTTATCAGGAATATCGTTAAGAAAAGTGAGAAAGGGGAATCTGTTTATGCGCTTTGGATGATGTCAATTCCAATTCTCACGACGACAATCGGTGTTATTATATCAGAACTGATGAACCCGATTTTTAATAGCAGGTATGTATTCCCAGCGATGGCACTTCTGTTTTTGGGATTTGCGATTGGACTACGTCATCTCAATATGATTTCAATTACTATCCTTGGCTGCTTTTTAGTTAGTTCTTTTGGGAGTCAGTACCAAGAGACTCGTTATGTAGAGTATCGTTCCACCAGGGTAGTTGAGACAGAAGCATTTTTTGAAGAGAATTTGCAAGAGGATGATCTTATAGTCTATAATTTTACAGGGTATGGCTTTATTTATGAGTATTACTTTCCGGACAATGAGTTAATTTATCTGGGAGATATGGACTTTGCAAGAGAGTTTGAAACTGTGTGGTATATGGATACCTATAATCAACTCTATTTTGATGATAAGTTGCTTGAAAACTACCAGTTAAACAAAGAATTTGTTGGAAATTATGGAATTGAACATGATGAATTTAAATTGTATAAAATAACAAAGAGATAATGGAGTCTTTATGAAAAAGAATCTAATAAGGATTGGCATTCTTATAGTAACAATTGGATGCATGCTATCAATCTGGCCTCTTGGGGTAATCATGAAAGAGAGTGAAAGTAAAAGTAAGGCCGCACTCTATTATAATTCAGGTCCAATCAAAGATGCTGTAGTTTTTAAACAGACTTTTATTCCAAAACATAATTACATTGAGTCAATTTCAATTCAAATGAATAGGGATAATACATTTGAAAAGGGCCATGAGGGAGAAGTTCTTTTCGTGCTGAAAGATGAGAATGAGATTACCTTATCCAAATCAGTTACAGACTTGAATCAAGTCACCAATAAGGATTACTATGAATTTGTGACAAAGACTTTTGTTAAAAAAGGTAAAAAACATACATATACTATTCAGGTAACAGAATGTGAAAGTGAAGGACCTAGTGTTCGTTTCGGAGATTCGATGGATATTGAATTAGAAGAGAATCAACTATTAAGTTATGGAGGTGCGGATTTTCCTGAATATTCAACGGTTGCCCTTTATCGATATCGTGGGGAGCTAGGGATATGGGATGTACTTCAATTTGAGACAATCCTATTATTTATTGCTTCACTTTTTCTATTTCAGATAAATAGAGAGAATAAATTCGAACAAAAAAAAGATAAGAATGGGTTAAATGAATGAATTATAAATTACCTTTAATAAATTATAAAATAATATCTCGTAGATTATTTCTATTAGCATATGATATTGTTGCGGCAAGCTTCGCCTCTATTCTGGCATTGATGTTTCGCTATGACTTCAGATATGGAGAAATTGCGCCACATTTTCTAGAATCCGTTAAAACATTTTTGCCCGCTACAATTCTGATTACGGTTATTATTTTCTATATTTTCAGGTTATATCATGGACTATGGCTCTTTGCGGGTGTGACAGAGATGCAGAATATCGTAATAGCCTCTGTGGTAGCCTCCGTAATCGAGGGAATCGGACTCTATCTACTCCAATTGCCGGTACCCAGGAGCTATTATTTTGGGAACGCAGGATTTCTGTTTATCTTTATCTTCGCCAACCGTTTTTCCTACCGTTTTTTCAGAGGACTGCGTCATAAGAAGCAGAATCAGAAAAATGGAATCCGAGTTATGATTATCGGTGCCGGAGATGCAGGGAATGCGATTATTAAGGAAATTGTATCCAGTTCTTTCAGCCGTATGGTTATCAAATGTATCATAGATGATGATAAGGCAAAATGGGGTAAATATATTCAGGGAATCAAGGTTGCTGGGGGAAGAGACCGTATCGTAGAAATGGCAAATTTCTATGCGGTGGATGAGATCTTCATAGCGATGCCATCTGCTTCGAATCAGTTGATTAAGGAAATTCTGCAGATCTGTCAGGAGACCAATGCCAAACTTAGGACACTTCCGGGAATGTACCAGCTGGTTAACGGCGAAGTGGACGTGAGCAAGCTGCGTGACGTAGAGGTAGAGGATCTTCTTGGAAGAGATTCCATTGCAGTGGATCTGCAGGCAATCATGGAAT
>CANRNK010000141.1 GCA_947631985.1 uncultured Lachnospiraceae bacterium
AAATTCCTCAAGATTTTCTCGCGTTTCAAAATACAATACATCAATTAATCGAAAGTAATCATCGCTTTCTATTGCGATTGTAATCCTTCCAACCTGCTGTCTCCAATATTCGATTTCCTGAACATAATTCTCTATTCCCTTTTCCTGATAAAATAACATCATGTCCCCAATCACAGCTTTAAATAGTTGGCTGAGCGTAGGCAAAAGATGAAGTGGTTCAGCAGTTTTTCCACCCATTAACAGTTGTGTAATAATAGTTATCATATCTTGCAATTTGCATATTTTCTTTTCAAGTTCTGTCATTTTTCAATCCTCATGAATTCTTTTAAGAAAATTATAACACAATATCTCTTGATTGAATATCCATAACGCAAAAAAGGAATCGGCAACGCCGATCCCTTGATTGCTATAGTAGTTTGATTATCCAAGTAAGGATAAAACTCCCTGATTGGATTGATTAGCCTGTGCTAGCATTGCCTGTCCAGCCTGAGCAAGGATGTTGTTCTTGCTGTAGTTAACCATTGTGTCAGCCATATCAGTATCTCTGATCTGTGATTCAGCTGCTGTTGTGTTCTCAACAACGTTATCCAAGTTGGCAATCGTGTGCTCAAGTCTGTTCTGAACAGCTCCAAGTTTGGATCTCTGCTCGGAAATCTTAGCAATTGCCTGTGTGATCTTAGAAATAGCTGCCTGTGCACCTGTTAACGAAGATAGCGAAACGTCTTTAATTCCAAGTGTCTTTGCATCCATGTTTCCGATAGAAACTAAGATTCTCTGACTTGATGTGTTAGCTGCTCCAACCTGAAGTGCTTTTCCAGCTGAAAAATCACCATTTAACAGTTTCAGTGTATTGAACTCTGTAGACTGCTGTACTCTGTCAACTTCTGATACAAGTGCTGTTACTTCTTTCTGGATTGCACTTCTATCTGCTGAAGTGTTAGTTCCATTAGAAGATTTAACTGCTAACTCATTCATACGCTGTAACATACTGTGAACTTCTGCAAGTGCACCTTCAGCTGTCTGTACAAGAGAAACGCCATCCTGTGCGTTATCACTAGCCTGTGTAAGACCTCTGATCTGACTTCTCATTTTTTCACTGATGGTTAATCCAGCTGCATCATCTGCTGCACGGTTGATCTTGTAACCAGAAGATAACTGCTCTGTTGTCTTTGCCTGTGAAGCTGTTGTAATCCCTAACTGTCTGCTAGCGTTCATCGCTGTAAGATTGTGTTGTACTACCATATTTTTTCCTCCTTGAATGTACGGTGGCATCCTTGCCACTCGAAACTTGGTTGACAATACTTATTCTACATTTCTTCTGAAAAGTATTGTTAGTTAAGTAAGTATCTTTACTTGTATAATATATCGGTATAAACTTTGAATACTTTATACCTCATACTAACTTTTTTTAAATTATTTTTTTCGATCCAGAAGTTGTGGATCTACGGTATTTAATCTGCTCATTGCAGTATAATATGCGCTCGCAGCTTTGGTAGTAGCTCTGGCCTGTTGATAAGTTGTACGCGTATTTTTAAAATACGTTTCAATTTTGACCTTATTTCTTTCTTCCGACGCCTGAATCTTCATACTTAAATCAGTTATTCTTGCAATTAAATCTTGCATCTCCCCAATTTCATCTTTATACTGTTCCCGATTTTGGACAAGATCGTTTTTTGTTTTGTCGTAAATCATCTCGAAACCATCATCCAATAATTCCAGCTTCTCAATTCGGATTGATTTCTCCACAACAAGTCGGTCAAATAATTCTATGTCAAATGCCTCTTGTTTGACCAATTTCCCCTGTTCTTGATTTAACTGAAGAATCTCTCCTAACACAGTCTGTTTCTGCTGAAGACTATCAATCAATACATTGACATACTTATTCTTTTCCATACATCACCCACCTCTGTTTTATCGCGAACCCTACTTTTACACAGGTATTTTCTTCGCTGCCTGCATCACTTCTTTCCATGTGTCACGCATTGTCCGTAAGTGACCTAAGACTTCCTCCAAAACAGCTGCATCTTTTTTTACATTCGCTTCACGAAGTCTCTTTATCAAATAACTATACACTGCGTCAAAATCTTTTGCAACTTCATATTTATGATTTAGTGTAATCTGGAATTCTTCCAGAATTCTCTGTGTCTTCATGATATTATCATGAGTTTTCTGGATATTCCCCTGTTCTATGCCAACGATAGCTATATTACAGAATTTGATTGCTCCCTCGTATAACATAAGGGTTAATTCTGCTGGAGAAGCAGTTAAAATTTTATTGTTATTATATTGTGCAAACGCATTGTTCATCTGCATTTCAAATCCTCCTATCAGCTACCTAGCATTGATGTTAATGCACTTTGCTGGGAATTCATTTTTGTCATGGCACTTTCCATTCTACTGAACTGTTTGTAGTATCTGTCTTCTAAGGCTGTCAGTTTTTCTTCCTGCTCCGCTATTTTATCATCATAGTCATCATACTCTTTTTGAATTTTCTTGTCATCATACACCTTATACACCGTACGATAGGCAGTACTTTTCATTTGTGTATTCAAATCATCATACACACTTGTTGCCAATTTGGTGAAAAAAGATGCTACCTGGGTTGGATTACTGGCAATCGCGGTCTTTAATTTATCGGAATTGCCAGAAGAGGTACTGTCATCTGCATCCCCATCAATATGATACAATCCCTTTTCATTGTCTGCCGCCAGGAAGTAACTCATCGTTTCAATTCCGAATGTTATCAGCGAGGTCTGTTTCCCATCCACTTCAATGCTCTGCATCATAGAGTTCTTCATCCCTGTGATAACCGAATTGAGGGAAGAATCCTTTCGTAGAAGAGAATCTTTGATTTTTGTCTCCCATTTTTCGACTTCATCGTCTGACATCGACTTTTTTTCTTCAGAAGTGAGTGGCTCATAACCCTTGGATGAGCTTGCATTATATAAGGTATCCATCTCTTTCATTAGTTTATTGTATTCGCCAAAAAAATCCTTCACCATCTTGTAAATACCTTCAATATCGTCCGAAGTGTTGATGGTAGTTCCAACATAGTCTCCATTTGTATCCTTTTCAGAGACTTTTTGCGCAGTTATCGTAAGCCCGTTTACTGTAAATGTGTTGTTAGACGAAGTATAATCCGCACCATTTAAGGTAATAGATGCATCCTGTCCATTGATTTTTATCGCTCCACTCGTAGTCGATAATTTTAATCCCTCTAGTACAGTTGCAGAATTAACATCTGCATCCACGGTTGAAATCGAAAAGTCATTTGCCAACCCGCTACTCTTAGAACTCACAAATAGCTTCTGATTGGTCGCGTCAAAGCTTGCTGTAACACCAGCTGTATTCAGTTTTGATACCACGTCTGCCATTGTTGAACTTCCACTGAGTTCAATCTCCTTCTCCACGCCTCCAACTGTCACTTTTAGCTTCGCAGTATCTCCTGCTGCCAGCGTTGTAAGCTCCGAAAGGGTTGTCGAAGTCGTCGCCTTAGTTGCATCTGTCTTCGCAACAGTTCCACCTGTCAGGTACCCTGCCGTCGCAAGGTTTTTTACCGTCAGTGACTGAGTTCCATTGACCGCACTGTCTCCTGCCACTACTTTGGCAATACTGCTATCGGCAACTGCAGTTGTTTTCTTTTTAAAAGATCCTTCTAATTTCAGGTTACTTAGTGACTTACTAAAAAAACTATATATTTTCGTATTCAAATCACTCCAGGCCGTCTGTTTCCAGCCGAGAGAGGTTTTTGATTTTTCTAAACTTTCTTTTTTTGAACTAGAGGCTTTTACAAGTTCCTGCACCATGGTATCCGTATCTAGCCCTGATGCCATACCCGTTAATCTGATTGACATATTGTAATCACACCTTTCTCTTTTTATCTTTTGTATCTCATGTATCTCACCTTGTTGTTAACGCTTCTCATCTACTAATAATCCAGCTAATTCCCAAGCTTTGGCAATCATATCAAGTGTCTTTTCTGGGGGAAGTTCTTTTATGGTTTCCTTCGTCGTCTTATCGATAATCTTAATGGTCACCCTATTGGTTTCTTCATGAATTCCAAAAATTGCTTCTGAATTCATCATTTTCTTATTCAACTGGTCAACCGCTTTCTTAATTTCTTCGTTGGTTCCCTGTGTTGCATTCATACCAGTCTGCTCTGAGATCTTATGACCATTCTCAGACCGATTCTCTGCTTTGTTCTCAGACTCCTGCTGTTTCTTCTCCACAGGATGCTGTGTATCCTGTATTACCGCTACAATGGCTTCCATGCCGGTATTTTCAGTTCTTGCTGCTGATTGAACGCTACTTACCTGGTATGCAGCTGACTGGTTTGATACTGATTGAATTTTCATTATTACTCCACCTCCATGTGAATTCTATATCCCTACAGACAATCATACTCCGATTATCCAACCTTCTAGGTAGTATATCGGAGTATCATCTCTAAAAATTAACCATGTTTAAAATAAATCTGATTTAGAATAAATCTTTCAATGCATTGACACTTTCCGTCGTCATGGATTCCTTATTTGCTTCCTGAATCTGCACATAGACTTCTTTACGGTAAACAGGCACTTCCCTGGGTGCAGTAATGCCAAGCTTTACCTGTTCGCCTTTGATTTCAAGAATCGTTATTTCGATATTGTTATTAATTACAAGTGCTTCATTCTTTTTTCTTGATAACGCCAGCATACTATTCCCCCGCTTTCTTATTGGCCTGCAGTATCTCATAGATTGGGAATTTGACAGGATAGTCTTCCCCTTCCACAATAATCTGACATGCTTTTTTTACCGCAGCATTGATAACAATCGGTGCACGCAGGTTAATAGACATTTGGGTAATCTCTTTTGGAACTGTAATTGTGACCAAAACCAATAATTCTGCTGGATTGATTTCTCCTACCGAATTCAACAATTCATCTTCCACAACGGGATTGTAATCCGGTTTAATTGCCAAAGGGTCTATGACTGGAATCGCAAAATTGGGCTCTTGAATGGACTGCATCCATCTGACATCCGAGTCAGTTCCTTTTTCTTCATCATAAATCAATGCAAAATCTTTTAATTCTGGAAATCCAACAATACCGTTTGCAAACTGAATCAGCTTTTCTTCCTCTACTTCAATTTCACCAAAGATTCTTGTATTTACTTTCATGGAAATGCTCCTTTTCTCTGCTTAGATATAATTCATTAAAGAGGTTTGTACGATTTTACCAGTTGCCATTAATGCTGCATCATAAGCAAGTTCCGCGCTACTGAGCTGAACTGCAACCTCTGTCACATCGCATCCTTCATTCTCTGAAACCAATGCCTTAAAATTAGTCTGTTGTGATTGTAAACGATTGGTGACAAGATCCAGTCTGGCTCCCCGGCTACCACAATTCGTGATGGCGAGGTTTGTCTGGTCTAAGTAGCCTTGCATTTTCGTCATTCCTGACGAGTAAAGTTTTTGTTCCTTATCAATCAGATAGCTTTCCGCTTTTTTCGCTGCCGCTAATCTTAATTCAACTTCACTTTGAGTATAGGTAGTATCACCCTGCATTGCCTCAAGCTCCGCAATGGTTGCTTGGATATCAATGACATCCTGTGTCGCCTGCATTAACTCATCCACATCTCTACCAATATTATGGGTGAAACATTCATTTGCCAGGGTATTCACACGAAGTGTCTGGTTGTAGCCCACGTCATAAGCCATTGTCTGGCTCTCTCCAGAAGCATTGTATTCAATTGAAGTTGCACTTGTGGAATCACTTGTACAGGTAAAGTAATGTTCCGGTCTAAGGTCTCCCTTGGCCCATGATGTTTTTTCGTAGTTCACGTCAATCGTCGCACTTGTTGGCAATGCCTGGATTGCCGCTGTCACATTGGCTCCAAGAAGAAGTTCCCCCGTCTCTGGAATAAAATAAATGCTATTTGGGTTGTTCGCGATATCCTCGTAGGGACTCGTCGGATCTGATATCGACCTCGTTTCCATTGTGACAGA
>CANRNK010000142.1 GCA_947631985.1 uncultured Lachnospiraceae bacterium
CCAGAAGATGTTGAGAGTATTGTCAACATCGAGAAACCGGATGGCGCGGTGGTGCAATTTGGTGGACAGACAGCAATTAAACTGACGCAGAGCCTCATGAAAATGGGAGTTCCTATCCTTGGAACAAGTGCAGAGAATGTTGACGCAGCAGAGGATCGTGAGCTATTTGATAAAATTTTAGAAGAATGTGAGATCCCAAGACCATCCGGTGGAACGGTTTTTACCGCCGAAGAAGCAAAAGTAGTTGCGAACAGACTTGGATATCCGGTACTTGTCAGACCATCGTATGTACTAGGTGGGCAGGGAATGCAGATTGCAATCTGCGATGAAGACGTTGAAGAATTCATGGAAATCATCAATCGAATCGCACAGGATCATCCAATTCTTGTAGACAAATATCTCATGGGAAAAGAAATAGAAGTAGACGCAGTCTGCGATGGAACAGATATTTTGATTCCTGGTATTATGGAGCATATTGAACGTGCAGGGGTCCACTCGGGAGACAGTATCTCGGTTTACCCAACGCAGACAATTAGTAATCAGGTCAAAGAGAAAATCGCAGAATATAGTAGAAGACTTGCAAAGTCACTCCATGTAATCGGATTGATCAATATCCAGTTTATTGTAACGGGAGAAGATGTCTATGTGATTGAGGTTAATCCAAGATCATCTAGAACAGTACCTTATATCAGCAAGGTGACAGGAATTCCAATTGTTGACCTGGCAACACAGGTGATCATTGGAAAAACCATCAAAGAGTTGGGTTATGAACCGGGACTTCAGAAGGAGTCGGATTTAATTGCAATTAAAATGCCGGTTTTCTCTTTTGAAAAAATCCGTGGTGCAGAAATCAGCCTTGGACCTGAGATGAAATCGACTGGGGAATGTCTTGGAATTGGGAAAACCTTCCATGAAGCGTTATACAAAGCCTTCCTTGGAGCGGGAGTTGATCTTCCGAAACATAAGCAGATGATTATTACTGTGAAAGATGCTGACAAAGGGGAAGCGATTGACGTTGCCAGGAAGTTTGAAAAACTTGGCTATACGATTTATGCAACAAGAAGCACAGCATTAGCTTTATCGGACGCAGGAATTAAGGTCAGAAAAGTGAATAAAATCAACCAGGAGTCGCCTACAGTCATGGATCTGATTCTGGGTCATAAGATTGATCTGGTAATCGATACACCAACTCAGGGACGTGATAAATCCAGAGATGGTTTTCTGATTCGAAGAACTGCAATTGAAACGGGCGTGAATTGTCTGACTTCACTCGATACCGCAAATGCCCTGGTTACAAGTATGGAAAATATAGGAGATGGCAAGCTGAATCTCATCAATATTGCCAATATATAATCACATAGAAGATGGCAGGGGCTCTCAAACCCCTGCTGTTTCCACTTAGATTTTTAATGGAGAAGCCAGACTTATAGATGCAAGTCTTGAAAGATCGCAGGTAACTCCAAGTGATAGGCGGCAAAAGGTCGCAGACAGGAGCTGAAGATGAGCCGAAATTATCAGCTTGAGATGGAGAAAATTCTACAAAATCTTCCAGATCAGAAAAAGAGACTTCTTCTACATAGTTGTTGTGCACCTTGTAGCAGTTATGTGTTAGAATATCTAAGACAATATTTTGCAATTACAGTGTTTTATTTTAATCCGAATATTTCAGAAGAGAGTGAATATAGAACGAGGGTAATCGAACAAAAACGTCTGATTGCTGAAATGAATGCCTCCGGTGAAAGAGAAAATGAAATTCTCATCATGGAAGGAGACTACGAACCAAACCAGTTTTTCCATAGGATTAAAGGGCTGGAAGGGGAAAAAGAGGGTGGTGCCAGATGTACGCCTTGCTTTGAACTACGTCTCTTTGAAACTGCAAGGATTGCAGCAGAAGGTGGCTATGACTTTTTCACAACCACACTTAGTATCAGCCCGCTAAAAAATGCGGTACTCTTAAACGAAATCGCAAGCAGAGCCAGTGACCTCTATCAGGTTTCGCATCTGCCTTCGGATTTCAAGAAAAAAAATGGATATAAGCGTTCTGTAGAACTATCAAAAGAACATGAATTATATAGGCAGGATTACTGTGGCTGTATTTTTTCAAAAATGCAGCGAGAAGAACAATTGCCCAGGGAGGAAACAATTGAAGAAAATACTTGAGTTATTATCAGAAGAAATGCAGGGTTACTTTGAAAAAGCAGGTTATGACAGGGAATTGGGTAAGCTATCTATTTCAAACCGCCCGGATTTGTGCGAATTTCAATGCAATGGAGCGATGGCAGGTGCTAAAAAATATAAAAAAGCTCCCATTATGATTGCAAATGAGATTGCAGAGCTTGCGAAGGAATCCACCCTGTATTCCAAAATAGAAGCGGTTTCGCCGGGGTTTTTAAATCTTCAAGTGAATCCGGCGATCTTCAAAGAATATTTGGAAGAGATGAAAAATGCTCCTAAATATGGAGTAGAAGAAGCCAAAACCCCGCAATCCATCGTGATTGATTATGGCGGCCCAAATGTTGCAAAACCACTGCATGTTGGACATTTACGTTCTGCCATTATTGGAGAAAGCGTAAAACGAATTGCAAGATTTATGGGGCATACAGTGATAGGGGATATTCATCTGGGAGACTGGGGACTGCAAATGGGGTTAATCATGACCGAGCTGCAGGAGCGAATGCCATCCCTTGTTTATTTTGACGAGTCTTTCCAGGGAGAGTATCCGAAAGAAGCTCCTTTCACCATAACTGAATTAGAAGAAATTTATCCAACTGCCAGTAAGAAATCAAAAGAAGAGGAATCTTTTAAAGAAGCAGCGATGGAAGCAACTTTTAAACTGCAGAATGGTGACAGAGGCTATCGGGCTTTGTGGCAGCATATTATGCAGGTTTCGGTGGCTGATCTGAAAAAGAATTATCATAGTCTAAATGTTGACTTTGATCTTTGGAATGGAGAATCAGATGTTCAGGACAGAATTCCTGGCATGGTTTCCTATATGAAGGAAGCGGGCTATGCGTATGAGAGTGCTGGTGCACTTGTTGTGGATGTAAAAGAGGAAACCGATACCAAAGAAGTGCCACCCTGTATGATTCTGAAATCTGATGGAGCTTCTCTTTATAACACAACAGATCTTGCAACAATTCTTGAGAGAATGGAAAAAATAAAGCCAGATCATATTATTTACGTGGTTGATAAGCGCCAGGAACTTTATTTCGAGCAGGTATTCCGATGTGCCAAGAAAACAAAACTGGTTGGGGAAGATACCAGACTGACTTTTTTGGGATTTGGAACTATGAATGGAAAAGATGGAAAGCCATTTAAGACGCGTGATGGCGGTGTTATGAGATTGGAAAATCTAATTCATGACATTAATGAAGAAATGTACCGTAAAATCACAGAAAACAGAGTGACTTCTGAAGAAGAAGCAAGAAAAACAGCGCAAATCGTTGCACTTTCAGCTGTGAAATATGGTGATTTATCAAATCAGGCAGCAAAAGATTATGTGTTTGACGTGGAGCGTTTTACTTCTTTCGAAGGAGACACAGGTCCTTATATTCTCTATACCATTGTAAGAATTAAATCCATTCTGGCAAAATACCGGGAACAGGGAGGAAATCCAGACATTGCAGCACTTCAGTGTCCCGGAAGCGTCGTAGAAAAGGAACTGATGATGTCTATTAGTAACTTTAATACCATGATAGCATCTGCATTTGAAGAGGTTGCTCCGCATAAAATATGTGCTTATATCTTTGATCTGTCCAACGCGTTTAATCGCTTCTATCATGAAACAAAAATACTGACAGAAGAAGAGGAAATGAAAAAAGCAGGCTGGATTGCGTTACTTGGACTTACCAGAGATATCTTAGAGACCAGCATTGATTTACTTGGTTTTATGGCACCAGAGAGAATGTAGTATCAGTGTGAATATTATTTGAGAAATAATCCAGAAATTGTTTTCTGGATTATTTTTTTTGTGATGGGAAGGAAATAGCCTGCGATAGGACCAACAAGAAGAGCACAAATAATTGTTCCGACGCCTAAAGTCCCGCCTAGAAAAAAGCCGGTTATAACAAAAGTGGAATCAACGAGAACTCGCATAACGCTGAAACGTACGTTTGTTTTATCACTTAGCACAATAGCAACCAGGTCATTTGGGCCAGTGCCTGCTTCAGAATTTATGACAATCGTCATTCCAAAAGCGAGGATAGTGCATCCGGCAGAAAGAATCAGAATCCGGCCTGGGAGGGGTAACGTATGAAGATTAAATTTTGATAACAGGATAGAGAAAAGATCAATAATCGGGCCACCAAACAACATGCAGAGCAGAGTTCCTATTTTAATATAGTGTTTATCAAGTAGCAATAAAATTAGAATAATAAGCAGACTGATCAAAACATGTGTGGTGCCATGTGTGAGCGGAAGGAGGGTAAAAGAATCAAAGGTTCTAAACAATCCCTGTATGAGTACGTTATAGGGGTCCGATCCGAGGTTACTAAGTAAAAACAAGGTTACGCCAAGATGGGCAATTGTTAGCCCGATCAAAAGGATAGGGATGCGTATAAGGTATTGTTTTAAGGTGTTTTTTTTCTCTGCAGACATGTAGTATCTCCTTATTTTGTATTTTTTCAGTGTTACACAACAACTGGGAGGGTTCCTCACGGTTGTGATTGTTCCTCACAGTTGTGATTGTTCCCAAGCCTAAGAGTAAAGATTCTAAGAATAAAGTGCGTGATTGTAATTTTTCGCATTTTTTTAGTTTGTCAGTCATATTATATCATATGGAAGTTTAATTGTAAGAGAGAGAAATTCGGTGTATAATGGAATTGAATTAAAGTGGAAATAAATAAAGTGTGAGTAGTTAAAATAAGAACAGATTAGGCAAGAAAAAATAAAGCAAGTGATGATATCGTATTTATATAAAATAAGTAGAAAGTAATATTGAAAGAAGGATGCCCAAGCAACCGAATTAGGCGAAGATATATTTAAGGGAATTTTTAGAAGGTAGTGTAGAACAGGGTATGGGGTATGTCAATAAAAATGAATTGGAGAGGAAGGAGGATATGTCTATGAACGGTAAGGTTGTGGTTACGATTGGTCGTGAGTTTGGCAGTGGAGGGCGTGAAATTGGTGAGAAGTTGGCTAAGCGTCTGGGAATTGCATATTATGACAGAAACATTCTTGATATGGTGGCAGAAAAGAGTGGAATAGATAAGAAGTATCTGGAAGCAGAGGATGAGAAGGCATCAAATGCTTTTGATGAACCGTATGTACCGCATTGGTTAGATACGGGAACGTTGAGTGAAAGATTATTTCGGATGCAGTCAAAGATTATCAGGGAGAAGGCAGAGGTGGAATCCTGTGTAATTGTAGGCAGGTGCTCAGATGTATTATTGCAGGAACGTAAGGATGCATTTCATATCTATATTTTTGCTCCGTTAGAGGATAGAATCAGCAGGGCAATGAGAGTTTTTGAGATTGAGGACCGTGATAAGGCAAGGAAGATAGTCAAGAAGGCTGATAAAGCCAGAAGAACTTATTATCAGTATTATACGGATGAGAGATGGGGAAGCAGGGAAGGGAAAGATCTGCTGATCAATAGTAGTACCTGTGGAATCGATGGAGCAGTCGAAATGATCGCAAGACTTCTAGAGGTAAAAGAGATAAAGAAATGAAAAAATAAAGTTTCCGAAAATTAAAAAAAAATAATTTTTAGTATTGACAATTGGTAGCAGATAATTGTATACTAGCAAAGCGGGTTGTGAATAACAGCCCGTTACGAATGGGATCTTAGCTCAGCTGGGAGAGCATCTGCCTTACAAGCAGAGGGTCATAGGTTCGAGCCCTATAGGTCCCATT
>CANRNK010000143.1 GCA_947631985.1 uncultured Lachnospiraceae bacterium
GGTATCACTTCTCTCCTGTAGGCAAACCTCTCATCTGGAATCGTATACAGCTTAACCATTACATTACAGTTGCTTTCCTTATTTTCTATCAACCGAATTTCGAATTCATACTGTGATGTCGTGTTAATCAGAGTTCGTTTTGATAACTGCTCAACCTGGGCAGACAACTTTTTTACAAATGCACTTTTCTTGTCAAAAGGCATTTTACTCTTCAACTCTACCCTAAAATAAAAAGGGGCACTTCCTTCATGTCGTGTCATCAGAAACTTCATTAACGACGAGTTTACAATCGTATTCGCTGCTGATTCCGGGTTCATCTCACAGGTCTTCATGCCTGGCACCAGAAATAACATCTCCTGATAAGTTCGAATTGGCAGAATCTGATCCAGACAGCTTTCACTCAAGCGAATTCCCGCACTCATCATTTTAATACTGCTCCTATCCAGCACAGTAATTTCGTTTAAGCTCTCCATCGTCGCTTCCATATGACGGCGATTGGTCATAAGGATCAAATCCGATTCTTCATGATACCCTGTAAAAGGGTGCATTTTCACGCCTTCCATTTCAACAATCAGATCTGACAAGGCGCGCATCTCTTCCGTAATATGTTTTCTATTTCCATCGTCCATCGAAATCTGTGACAATTCTGTCATTTTATTTTTAAAAATATCCACATAGTTTCTATAATCCAGAGTCTTCATTGCCTGTAGATAAGCACTTCTGATAAACAACTGTTCTTCCGCACAATATGCTTCAAATAAAGGATCCAAAAAATCCTGAAGTGCCAACTCTCCCATTAGCAATGCAGCATTTTTCCTTGTTTTTGCATCCTCATGGTGGAGTAATATCAAAATCTCCTTATAATCACCATCTCGCAGTCTGATCAGTTTTTCTTTTTCCTGTTCGTTCTTTATCTCTTTTCTAAGATTACTTAACGCCTGCCTGACTTCTTTTTTATTTTCTATCTCTTTATATAATTTTTCTATCAAAGTCTACCTCTTTTACTATTTTTGCTTATTTTTGACTTCATTATAATCTAAAAGAAGCACAATTCCAACTCTTAGCGAGATTATTTATATTTTTGATACCTTGTATCGACAACCTATTGTTAAAATCCATTAACGAAAAAGTTGCCAAACCGCCTTCTGGTCATTATACTAAATAGTAGGAAGATAATAAAAATCTATGATTTTTAATAATATTCAGCCAGACAGGAGTGAGATTCGGATGGCTTATATTGAATTTAATCATGTAACAAAAAAGTATGCATCCGGTGAGGCTTCTATTTATGCTTTGAAGGATGCTTGTTTTTCAGTTGAAAAAGGAGAGCTCGCAGTTATTCTGGGAGCTTCCGGTGCTGGAAAAACAACGGCGCTCAACATTCTGGGGGGAATGGATACGGTAACCTCTGGTCGTGTGATCGTTGATAAACACATGATTTCAAAATACACACAGAAACAGCTGATCGGATATCGACGTACCGATATTGGCTTCGTATTCCAGTTCTATAATCTTGTCCCAAATCTGACAGCACTTGAGAACGTGGAACTCGCCTCCCAGATCTGTCCACATTCCCTGAATCCGTCTGAAATACTTGATAAGGTTGGTCTTGCAGACCGCAAGGATCATTTTCCGGCTCAACTGTCCGGCGGTGAACAGCAGCGGGTTTCTATCGCGCGCGCCATTGCAAAAAATCCCAAGCTCCTTCTTTGCGATGAACCTACAGGTGCCTTGGATTACAATACGGGCAAGCAGATCCTGCAACTATTACAGGATACTTGCAGAAGAGATCATATTACTGTTTTAATTATCACGCATAATTCTGCTATTGCGCCCATGGCTGATAAAGTAATCCATTTTAAAAGTGGTATTGTTGTCAAAAATGAACAGAATGATAACCCGACTCCAATTGCTCAGATCGAGTGGTGATGTCATGAGCAGGGCATTTCGAAAAGATATTAGGTGTTCCATTCAAAAAGGCTGGAAGCGTTTTGTATCCATTCTCACAATTACAACACTGGGTGTCGGTATGATGACCGGATTGTATGTGGCCTGCAAGGACATGTATTACTCTGCCGACATTTTTTTTGATGAGCAGAATTTGTTCGATATCCAGATTCTTTCAACGCTTGGTCTTACCCAGGAAGACGTAGATATCCTTGCAACGGTAGACGATATTGAAAAAGCCGAGGGTATTTATATTGAAGCGGTTCATACAAAACTTGGGCTTGAACAAAAAAGTGCTGATATGACTGTTTTAAATCAGGGTAGCATCAATATCCCGCTTTTACGATCCGGCTCATTGCCAGCAAAATCAGGTGAAATCGCCGTCACACAGATTTATTTGGACGAGAGTGGGAAAAAACTGGGAGATTATGTCAGCATTCAGGAAATCCGCCAGAAAGAAACGAACACAGAAGACGGTGACGCGATATCCGACAGTGTTCCAAACTTTCCAACTACTCTTTTTACAATTACAGGAGTCGTACTCGATCCCAGAGATATCAGAAGTAGTAACGCTTCCGGTAATTCCTTCCGTTCCACGATCACCTCAGACTATACTTTTTTTATTCTTGAAGAGGATGCCGATACTTCTATCTTCACAGCGATTTATCTTATTTTATCCGATACAAAAGAGATGAATTGCTACTCCCGGCAATATAAAGATAAGGTTTGGTCTGCGACTTCAAGTATTGAACAGCAGATGAAAGGACAGCGTGAACAGGCCAGGTATACCTCTCTCTATAAAGAGGCGCACTCTAAGATTACGGATGCTGAGATGACCATAAATACGGAATTTGCAACTGCAGACAGAAAGCTGTCGAGCGCATGGCAGGAAATAGATGATGCCAGACAGGAACTCCTTAAGAATGAACAAACGCTACGCAATCAGAAGTCTTCTGCAGAAGAAAAAATAACAGCTGCACGTAAAAAATTAGAAGCAGCAAGGCTTACACTCATTGAAGCCGAAGCAGCTCTGGTCAAAGGGGAAGAAACACTCTCACAATCGGAAGAAATTCTGCTCGACGGGGATGAGGAGCTTGCCAATGGAAAAAGAGAGCTTTTAGCTTCGGAGAGAAAACTAAATGCAGGAGAAGCCGAGCTGATTGCAGCAGAAAACCAGCTTGAGGAAGGCGAAATTGAACTGACGCAGGGGGAAGTGGAACTGAATGCCAATGCATCCAGCTTAAGCCTGTGGCGTCAGCAGTTTGAATCTGAGCGCAGCATCACTTTATCGCAATTGGACGCAAAAGAGCAACAGCTTACAGATGCACAGGTTCAGCTTGATGCATCCTATCCGCTGCTTGCAACAGAAATCGATTTTCTTAGAAGTAGTCTGGGGATTGACTGGCCTGAAACGGAATTTAAGGCACTCGTAGATGTCGTAACCACACTTTCTGAAAGTGGTGCCGATGATTCCACAATCAGTGCCGGAACCACAGCAGAAGTTAACGCCCTGGAAATAAAGGTGAATGCTGCTAATTCTACTCTAACCAATCGTAC
Source organism: uncultured Lachnospiraceae bacterium (assembly GCA_947631985.1). Lineage (GTDB taxonomy): Bacteria > Bacillota > Clostridia > Lachnospirales > Lachnospiraceae > SZUA-378. Next base: position 3,505 of record CANRNK010000143.1, read on the forward strand.
CGTTACAGCCGCTATTGGGGAAGGAAAGACAGTTGCATTGAATCTTAATAAACAGGCGTTTGCACTTCTGAAGGCTGGTGTACTACAGTCACTTGCTTTGGCGGAGGCTACTCTTATTTCCAGCGAGACAGCATTGTCTGTAGCACGAAATACACTGGAAGAAAAAAAAGCAGAACTCGCCACAGCAAACATAAAGCTTACCTCTGAACGAGCAAAGCTTCTGGATGGTAAAACTGAATTGAATCGGGGCTGGATTGAATGGAATCGCAGCAAAGATAAATTGGAAGAAGGCTGGATTACCTGGAAGAGTGGAACCTCTGAACTTGCCGCGAAGCGCATCGAACTGGAACAAGGCAAATCAGAGATTCAGGAAGGCTTACAAATCTTAAATCAGGAAGATTTAGAGGCAGAGCGCAAAATTTCTGTTGCTCTGGAGCAGATTATGCAAGGAAAGCAGGCGCTGACTTCAGGTGAATCAGAACTTGCAAAAAAAGAGCAGGAGTATCAGGCCGAAAAGAAAGATGCAAAATTAAAAATCGAAGAATCCTTTGACGAACTTAGCGAACTGGATATGACCGAATGGTACATTCAGGATCGTACTACCCTGGACAGCTACGCAAGCCTCGATAGCGACCTATCCTCCATTGAAGCAATCGGCAATATTTTCCCAGTCATTTTCCTGTTCATCGCCGTCCTAATGAGTCTGACCTCCATGACTCGTCTGGTTGAGGAAGAACGCGGACTGATTGGCACCTTCAAATCGTTAGGGTTTGGAAATGCAGACATCTATTGGAAATACGTCTCTTTCGCATTTTCTGCCTGTCTTACCGGTAGCATTCTTGGAGATGTGTTTGGTTTTGTTCTTATGCCTAAATTTTTAATGATTATCTTAAAATCCCTTTACAGTTTCCCTCAATACTTTTTACGCTTTGATGTCCTCTATGGTGTGGGTGCAGTCATTCTTTTTATGGCTGCGATCATAGGCGCAACCATGCTTGCCTGTCGTAGTGAACTGGTTCAGATGCCGGCTACTCTACTGCGTCCTAAAACCCCTCGTTCAGGCTCCCGTGTATGGCTGGAACATATTCCTATCATCTGGAACCGACTTCGATTTCTTGATAAAGTAACGATCCGCAACCTTTTTCGGTTTAAGAAAAGACTCCTCATGACCATTGGGGGTATCATGGGATGTACTGCGCTGATTATTTGTGGATTTGCAATCAAAGACTCCGTTTTAAGACTTGCTCCCTATCAGTACGACACAATCTACCAATATGATATCCTTGCTGTTTTTAATGAAAAAGAATATGATGTCGCACTTCAAAAGCTTGCTAAGGATGAAAATATTCACTCTATTCTGAATCTGCGCATTGAAAGCATCAAGCTGATGAACGAAGACGGTGAGTCTGTCTCTGCACAACTAATGGTCATTCCAACAGGGCATTCCATTCAAGATTATATCCGAATTACTGATACGAATGGGACACTTCTCACCCTTGATGAGGATGGAATTATCATCACTGAAAACGCAACACGTATTCTTACACTGGATAACGGTAATTCAGTTTCATTGCAAAACCTTGAGCTGGAACAATACAAGACAAGGGTCTCTGGTATCGCCAGAAATTACCTTGGTAATAATGTGTATATGACACAAAAACAATACGAGTCACTCGCTGGAAGTTACAAACCTAACGGAGCACTTATCATTCTTTCAGATCAGTGTACAGATCCACCTGCCTATGTAGAATCCTTGCTTGACCAGGATTTTGTCATTTCAGCAATCAGCAATGCTACCTTGAGAGATAGTTTTGGTTTTGACCTGATCAACGCAGTCGTTCTTCTGTTAATCGTCATGGCTGGTAGTCTTGCTTTTGTTGTACTTTTTACTCTTTCAAACACAAATATCTCCGAACGCATACGTGAACTTGCTACAATTAAGGTACTTGGCTTTTTTGATAAGGAAGTGTACCAATATGTGAATAAAGAGACCATGATTCTGACAATCATTGGAATTCTGATTGGTCTGCCCGCGGGTCGGATCTTAAGCGGGTTACTCCTCTCATCGCTTGTCATGCCCTCTATACACTTTGCTGTCTATATTAAACCATTCAGCTATATTGTCTCAGCCACACTTACTTTTGTATTTGCATTCATCAACAACCTGATCACCAATCGCTCACTTGACAAGATTAATATGGTGGAAGCTCTGAAGAGTGTGGAATAAGGATCAGATCCATCCTTGTTCCTTCCAATGCATCTGTCTGCATCAAAACTTAATTTGATAAATGAACCTATAGATAAGCAATCGCTTATTCCAAGAATAGTTTCAGTATAACACATTTT
>CANRNK010000144.1 GCA_947631985.1 uncultured Lachnospiraceae bacterium
TCAAAACTTAATTTGATAAATGAACCTATAGATAAGCAATCGCTTATTCCAAGAATAGTTTCAGTATAACACATTTTCCCCTTGCACAACCAGAGAGCTCTATGCTATAATACAACTCGGTGATTCGTTTCGAATCATATAAAGGGGAATCATACAGCGGCAGTATTGCGGTCTCCAAAACCGTTCACGGGGGTTCGAATCCCTCTTCCCCTGCTTCATAGGTAAAAAAAAATAATGGGTACGAAAAGGAATTTTTCTTTTCGTACCCATTATTTTAACTATACAGTCTAATATAAAGACCCGTTCCAATCATCCAATCAACTTCAGGCTGATCGTTAACACTCCATTTTCCGTTGTTGCAAGAATCATGAGCGGTTTGGAAAAAATATTTTTGAATTTCAAATCCTTTGAATTGCCTGCAATCGTTGCGTCCAGCCCCAGCGGAACATAATCCACAGGTGCTGAATGCAAATGACGTTCTGTGGAAGGAAGCGTAGACCTGATCATTGCAACATACAGAGTCGAAGACACCTGACAGATTCCGCCACCGATACTGACAACTTCTCTTCCACCCGCATAGGACGGTCCGACCACATAACCATATTCAAACGTTCTGGGTAGTACTGCCTGGTTGAAGGAAAAGCTTCCACCCGGTGCGATTACCATTCCATTGATTCTCTGCGTGGCAAGATTCACATTAATTGCACGCTGTTGTGTGACATCATATATACTTGAATAGGAACCTATGATATCTTTACTGCTGTCGATTGCCTTTAACCCGCTTCGCCCCTCCGTCTTGCCCGTCTGAAGGTAATGAATCAGATATGCATTATACTTTTCTCCATAAACCTGCATCAGATCTTCATTGTTTTGAATATAGGAGCGAAGATCCCATGTTCCATTTCCAGATCTCCCCTCTTCCATCCCACTTGTCACAAAATGTGCAAACAGACCTGCATCATCCTTACCAATCGCTGTCTGGAGATCAGCATTTGAATCATAATAATACTTTGAGTCAAATACCATTTTTAGTAGATTTAAATCAATGTCACTTCTATTTGCTGCTCTGGTCTGCATTGCATTACAAGAAAGAATTGCAACACAAAGTACACAAGTGATTATTTTTCTTATATTCTTTTTTGTAGTCTTTTTTATTGTCTTTTTTCTATTCATTTACATGTCCCATTCTGGTAATTTCGATTAGCTATCCGCCACTCTTCTCTTAATCACTACTTTTTTTATTCTGTTATTCAACAAATTTCCATCTTTTTTATCCTAACATACTTTATTATGGCATGCAATCCATGTTTCTACACTTAAGTATTTCTTATAGATTGTTTGCTATTTAATTTGACATAATCAATTTATCGCATTATACTATCTATAACCAATTCATTTCACGAAAGGACGAAAACCATGAACCAGAAAAAAGTAGAAGTTAGATACTATACCAGAACAGGCAACACAAAAAAACTTGCAGACCAGATTGCAGGAAGCATAGGTTGTGAAGCTCACACATTAGACTTCCCTTTACCAGAAAAAACTGATATTCTCTTTTTGGGAGCTTCCATTTATGGGGCAAATATTGATAAAAATATCAAAGATTATATTCATTCCCTGGATCCAGCAAAATTAGGAAAGGTTGTTGTCTTTTCCACCTCTGCACTTGTTGAGAGAGCTTTTCCCGAAATTAAAAAACATTTAGTTGCAAGAGGCATTTCAGTTGCATCTGATGATTTTTATTGCCGCGGACAATTTACACTACTTCACAGGGGCAGACCAAACTCGCAAGATCTCATCGATGCGAATAAATTTGCCGTAAAAATACTCAAGGAGAGTTAACACATGTCTGATGAATTTCAACTCGAACAATACCTGACAAAAGGGGTTGAAAAAATTGTAAAGGGAGCCATAAAGGCAACCTTTCAGAACCCAAAGCAAAGCCTTTTCTTTGCCCAGTATGCCTTGGCAAGCAAAGAAGCCGCAAAACTTCGCAAGACATCCGAGGAAAAAGGGGATTGGTTTTATTTTACTCGCAGGTGGCGAGCCCATGATCAGACAGGATGTTATTGAAGCTGCAGGGAAAATCCCTGAAATCATCTTTCCCATTTTTACAAATGGCACCATGATAGATGAAACATACGAGAAATTACTAGATAAATGTAGAAACTTAATTCCAGTATTCAGTATTGAAGGACATAAATCAACCACTGATGACCGTCGTGGTGTTGGGGTTTATGAAAAGGTAATCTCCAGCATGAAACAAATGCAATCTAAAAATCTCCTTTTTGGAGCTTCCATTACTGTTACAAAAGAAAATATAATAGAAGTCACCTCATCAGAATTCACCAGCCAGCTTGCTGCTCTTGGATGTAAAGTGGTCTTTTATGTGGAGTATGTGCCGGTCACAGTGGAAAGTACCTCACTTGCTCCACAAGAGAAAGAGAGAGAATATCTGGCCAGACAACTAGAGCAGCTTCGCATACATCAGGAAAATATTGTATTCATCTCGTTTCCTGGTGATGAAAAGTCCTCCGGCGGTTGTCTGGCTGCTGGCAGAGGTTTTTTCCATATCAACTCCCATGGTGGAGCAGAGCCATGCCCATTTTCTCCTTACTCAGACAGTAATGTAAGGGATACCTCCCTAAAAGAAGCACTTCAATCAACCCTTTTCAAAAAACTTCAGTCAGAAGAAGTTCTCATGGAAGAACATGCCGGAGGCTGTGTTTTGTTTGAACGAAGAGAAATTGTTGAGGCAATGCTTTTATGACTCCTCTTTGCAGCATCCCCTGACTGCCGGCATCAGGTAAAAAGCCAACGCAATAACCAGTGTCAGGATTCCAGATACAAAAAACCACTTTTCAACCCCAATTGCATCCGCAAATGTCCCTGCAAGAATCAGACCAATCGGCATTGCAATCATACTCAGACTTGAGGATAGCGAAAGAACTCTTCCGAGATACTCTTCCGGAATTTTCGTCTGAAAAATCGTCATAAGAACACCATGATAAAACGGAATGGTTATCCCCATGATGCCTGCCAGAACTACAAATACCATAAGCTGTTCTGGTCTGAGTAGTCCGGTTAACACCAGACCAATTCCCATCACAATAATCGCTCCTATGATAGTAGCGATTTTTTCTATTTTATCTCCCCATTTTCCAAGTGCAAGAGCACCAAGTAGTGTTCCTGCTGAAAACACAATTTCTACTACACTGGATTCCCGAAAGGTGCCTCCGAAATAGGACATACTGATTAATGGATATAGACTTCCAATTGGAAAATAAATAATGGCATAGATGGCATTCATCATAATTAATGCCGTCATCCCCTTTTGTTGGTGTAAAATGGCAAGCCCTTCTTTTGCTTCCCGAATCACATTGGGTATTTGCTCCTCATCCATACGTTTTAGTTTTGGAATATGGGTCATGAAAATTGTGAAGATAGCGAATGCTGCACCTAGAATATCAAGTAATAATATGACACTAATGTCAAATACACCATAAAAAATTGCTGCCACTGCTGGACTTAACAAGAGTGACACAGACTCGACTCCCTGGGAATAACCAGCACAACTAACCAGCGATTCCTTCGGAACGATAAGCGGTGTAACCGCCTGAAGAGAAGGTGCATGGAAAGCAGTCGCAATCGAGCGAAAACACAGCACCACCATAATCAGCCAAATTGGCAGCTCCTGGAAAAATCCAACAGCTGCCAATAAAAGGGTAAAGGCTGCAATCACAAGATCGGCAACAATCATAATCCATTTCCTGTCATATCGGTCTATCAATACCCCAATAAACGGTCCTAATATCGCCTGTGGAAGAAATCCAACCAAGGTTGCCAAAGACAGAATCGCCGCCGATCCTGTCTTGTCAGTCAGGTACCAAATCAAAGCCATCTGAATTACAGCACTCGTAAAAATAGAAACTGCCTGCCCAGACCAAATCACTGCAAAGTTACGCTTCCATGAAATGGAAGAACTTTTATCATAATTCATACTTCACCTAATTATATTTTATTTTTTCTTCTTTCCGTTTTCGACACGCTTATGAGCTTCCTTTTTGTGGAAACCAGTTCGTTGTTTTATTTGCAATCTTCACTAGCATAAGCATAATTGGAACTTCTGTCAACACACCAACTACCGTTGCCAGAGCCGCCGGTGACTCCATTCCAAATAGCGCAATCGCAACTGCTACAGACAATTCAAAGAAATTAGAAGCGCCAATCATTCCTGCTGGTGCCGCAATATCGTGTGGTAACTTCAATCCCCTTGCACTCAGATATGCAAGGAAAAAGATAAAAATAGTCTGAATCGTAAGTGGTACTGCAATTAATAAAATATGAAGTGGATTACTCAGAATTACCTCACCTTGGAAGGAAAACAACAGAACAAGCATTAATAATAATCCAATTACTGTTGCATCATCAAACTTAGGTAAGAACTTCTTCTCAAAATACTCAACGCCTTTCCTCTTTGTAATCCGCATTCTTGTCAAGACACCCGCTGATAATGGTACCACAACAAACAAAACGACAGAAATTATCAATGTATCCCATGGAACCGCTACATTACTAACCCCCAACAAGAACTTCACAATTGGTACAAATGCAACCAGAATGATCAAATCATTCGTTGCTACCTGCACCACCGTATAAGCCGCATTTCCCTTGGTAAGCTGACTCCATACAAATACCATCGCTGTACATGGTGCTGCCCCAAGCAACACTGCACCTGCCAGATACTGCTTCGCAAGATCTGCTGGAATCAAACCTTTAAATACAACATAAAAGAAAAAAGAAGCAATCCCAAACATTGTAAAGGGCTTAATGAACCAATTTACTGCCCACGTTGTATATAACCCCTTAGGATTCTTTCCAACATTTCTGACACTCTCAAAATCCACCTTCATCATCATCGGATATATCATAATCCAAATTAAAATAGCCGTAGGAATGGACACATTTGCATACTCAAACTTTCCAAAAAATGCTGGAATCGCTGGTAAAAATTTCCCAATCAAAACACCCGCTACCATACATAGTGCAACCCATAACGTTAGATACTTCTGAAAAAAATTAATTCCTGTATTTGTCTCTTTACTCATTTTCAATACCCTTCCGCATGCAATTAACATACCCGATATTTTTTCCTGTTTTATTTTCTAGTTCCGAACCCATCTCACATACTCCACGTGAACCCAGATCAGCGCACGATAATCAGATAACACATTTGCCAACTTCGTTTCCTTCCTTACAGATACAATCATCCTGTCCTTCCATAATCTTTTCCCAGAACATCCTGACCTGATTCAATACTTCCTCATTATTCCCATACCTGGTCCACGATCCCTCTTTCCTTGCAATCACCAGACCCGATTCCGTCAGACTCTTCATATGATAAGAAAGAGTTGGCTGCGTAATCTCAAACGCCTCCAAAATATCACACGCACACAACTCGCCACAAGATAACATTTCCAAAATCTTGAGCCTCGTCGAATCCCCAAGCGCTTTGAAAATAACTGCAAAATCATACTGTTTTTCTACTTCCATAAAACCTAACCCTCCATACTATCTTTCCTTAAATAAACTCTCTTTTAATAGATTCTTCTTTCCTAAATTTTGCTATACTAGACTCTTCATTATAAATCTTTTCTTATTGGCTTTTTTACGATTCCTTCATAAAATCAGATATTGAAATATATCTATATCCAATTATATGATTGACATAGATATTTGTCAATATCATTCTTATTTATTTCAAATCATCCTGTTTTCACATAATTCTCTCAATTTCACTAAAAAAGATTCCTCCTAAACTCCCTTTCCCTTCTACACAAAAAAA
>CANRNK010000145.1 GCA_947631985.1 uncultured Lachnospiraceae bacterium
CCATCCATGTAGGGCATCATAATATCAGTAAGCACGATATCGGGCTGGTAGACTTCATAAAGCTCCAGTGCTTCCCTTCCATCTTTTGCTTCACAGCAGGCTTCGAATCCATAGGCCTTCCAGTCTATGAAATTGCGCAGATATTCTCTGTCTACTGGCATATCATCTACGATCATTATTTTAATCACAGACTTTCTCCCCTCTCCTCATTCTCTAAAGATTCCCTACAAGCTCTCTCCCGGTTCTCTCCCGGTAGTCGAATATCGATTCTACACCCAGATGTCTGCCCTGGCTGAATGACAATACCATAGGCTTCTCCAAAATAAAGCTTAATTCTATGATTCACACTGTAGACGCCAAAGTGGCCCTCCGGATTGTTCTCAAGAAGTTCCTGTGCGATTGCTTCACTGATCCCCACCCCGTTATCTTCCACAGATAACACAAGCAGGTCCTCCCAAAACCCTCCACTGATTTTCAAAAATCCAGTATCTTCCCTATACTTCAATCCATGATAAATGGCATTTTCTACCAACGGTTGCAAGGTAAGCTTTGGAATTTCCATCTCTAAAATACGTTCGTCCAGATTGATCTCATAGGTAAATAAATCCAGGTAACGCAGTTTCTGAAGTTCCAGGTAATCCTCTACAATCTTGATTTCCTGTCTTATGGATATGATTTCCTTACTGTCTGACAAAGAATTCCGATAGTAGTCCGCAAGCTTGCGTAAGGATCTCTGGGCCTGCTTATGTCGGTTCATCTCCGATAACTTCACAATTACATCCAGACTATTATATAGAAAATGTGGCTTCACCTGCTCCTGAAGCAATGACAATTCATATTCCTTCTTCTTCCTGGCTTCATAGTTCACTTTTTCCAGCAATTCCTGCACCTGTCCTGTCATATAATTAAAGCTCTGGCCCAACTGTCCAATCTCATCTTCACTTTTAAAATGAAACCGAAGCTTCATATTGCCGCCGGCAATTTCTTCTGCGCCATTTTTCAGCTTCGCCAGAGGTGCGGTGATCATTCTGGATAAATAATTAGAAAGAACGATTTCCAGAAAAATAGCTGCCAGAGCGATGACCAGAATCAAATATGCAATTTTTTTTGCTTCCACGTTCAGTTCATCCAGATCTGTAATTCCAATGAGCTTCCAATCATATTCTTCCAGTTCCTGACTTGAGATGTAATAATTTCTCCCTCCCATTTTTAAGGTTTGATTCTCACTGTTGAATAGAGAATCTTTGAAATCAGCTATTTTTGAAAGTAGCTCCTCCTCGTTAAGATAGGTCGAGGATATCACTGAACTTACTGTTTCCAGATCTTCATCCAGCAAATAGTAGTTGATTAACTGGTTGGTCAGATTTTTTTCCATGATCGAAAGATCCAGATTAATAAAAAGATACCCAAGCGTTCTCCCTGTATGGATCTGAACTACTTTTTTTCCCATGGTCAAAACCGGCGTGTCCGTATCTTCTACCAGAAAGTCTCTTTTTTCGCAGGGAAACCAGATTGATTTTCCGCTGGTAGACGCAAGCTCCTCAAACTGTTCTGACGCAAACAAAGCCTCTGCGTCCACCAGCATCTGGGTGTCGGACACATAGACTGACTCGTCTGCTGCCACAAAGGCAATCGATTCAATGGCACTAAACACAATCTTCCCAACATAAAGCTCATTTTCAATGGCTTTTTTTTGAGTTAGTGTAATTTTTTTGTCTTTATTCTGCTTCTCCAAGATCTGATTCAGATTCACTGTCAGATAATTCGAACAGTTTTCTGCGTCCTTTAATACACCACTGATCCGGTCAGCAATGACCTGGCTCGTGTCCTGAACACTTTGCCTGGTACGCTTCCACACAGCGTCCTCATACAGTCGATTGCTTAGAACCCCAAATACCAGGACCGGTACGATTGCGACTGCCATATTGATCAATAAGAGTTTTCTTTTAATCGAGAGCCTGTTTCGATACTGTTGAAACTTTTCCAGCATGATGTTCCCCCTGTTCCCCCATTGGAATGCTAATTACATTCTGATTGCCCATCGCATTTTCGTTGACTTAGCACGGCCATTTCTGCCACACTCCTCAGCGGAGGGGCGGATCACGTCCGATGAAACCTCGCTATAAATCCCCTCATTTTTCCCTTGCTTGAAGGCATTTTTGACTAACCTGTCTTCACCGGAATGAAATGTCAAAATCGCGGCTCTTCCATTAGGAGCTAAGACCCCTGGGAGTTTCTCCAGAAAAGCATATAACACTTCAAACTCACTGTTTACATCAATTCGAAGTGCCTGAAATGTTCTTTGACAGGACTTTTTTATCATTTCTTTTCGTTCTTTTTCTGGTAAGAATGCAAGCGATTTTTCAATGATGTTTCTTAGCTGGGTTGTCGTTTCTATCCTCTGACCATTTTTTCTTGCCCGAAATACTTCTTCCGCAATTTCCTTTGCAAAAGGCTCATCGGCATTCTCTTCAAGCATTCCGACCAATTCTTCTCGTGTCACCTGTAACAGACGTTTGGCTGCACTATCTCCTTTGTTTGGATTCATACGCAAATCTAATGGACCTTCTACCTTGTAAGAAAACCCTCTTTCCGGATTGTCGATCTGCATGGAGGAGACACCAAGGTCCGCTAACACAAAGTCGAACTTGCCCATTTCTTCTGCCACTTGATCAATATTGGCAAAATTAATCAGTTTCACCGTTAACAACTCTTCCCCAAACCCTCTGTCTCTTAAACGTTGCTTCGTTTTCTCTGACTCAATTGGGTCTACATCCAAACCGCAAATATGACCTTCTCCCTCGAGACATTTAAGCATCGCCTGCGTATGTCCACCAAATCCAAGTGTAGCATCTAAGCCCTTCTGCCCTGGCTTAATCTGAAGAAATTCTATGATTTCCTTTACCATAATAGAAAGATGCATCCCAGCCGGCGTACTGCCTTTTTCGATTACATGCGCAACGGTATCAGCATATTTATCCGGATTGCGTTCCTTGTATTTTTCTTCAAACTTTTTTGGATATTTTCCAGAATATCGCACCCTGCGTGTATTTTTTTGTTCCAAATCTGATTTACCTCCGTTTGTACTATCTTTCACAGTTGTGTCAAATGAGTTATGTTTTTATATTGATACATTTTATCCTGTTTGTGATTCTATGTGAACAAAAAGTCAGGAATATACGGTAAACACATATTCCTGACTTAGCAAACTTTACATTCCTATGATCGAATTATGACTCACCTAATCTCAATAATCCGCACTACATATTTGGTTTCTTCCTGCATTTTTCGCACGATAAAGAGCCTGATCGGCAGCTTTTAACAAATACTCAGGGTCAGACTTGTAATCCGGTAAAACGGTCGCCACCCCAATACTGACTGTTATGGTATCGCTGATTGCAGAACGCTCATGAGGAATTTTACAGGAAGCAATTTCATCAAGTATCTTCCCAGCTGTTCTCAGTGCTTCCTCCCGTTCGGTTTCCTTCAAAAGAACAATAAATTCTTCACCACCATAACGAACTGCCATATCAGAAGGATGTTCCAATGTATTCTTTAATACTTCAGCAATTTTAATCAGACAGTCATCCCCCGCAGAGTGACCGTAATAATCATTATAGTTCTTGAAAAAATCAACATCGATAAACAAAAGGGAGATCGATTTCTGCAATTCAATACAACGCTGCCATTCAAGGTTGACGCTTTTACTATAATGTCGCCGATTCCATAATCCTGTCAGCGGATCCTTTAGTGAGAGTCGTTGTAGTTCTTCATTCACCTGGGCAAGCTTTAGATTTTGAAATTCCACCTGCTTATTTGCCTCCGTCAGGGCTTCTGTACGTTGTAAAACAAGCTCATCCAGCTGGCTGTTTATTTCAGTTAATTTTTCACTCATAACCGTTTTATATTCAAGTGAGTCCGTGAATTTTTTTGCAATCAGCAAGGAGTAAAGGATCGTGAAGATAAGCTGTCCTGTCGAACTATTACCCTCCCCTTTTATCAATTCTTTGAGCAGTGCTGGCCAGCCGTTGCTAATCCAGGGACTAAGTGTAATAATGTCCATCAGCCCGGTAACGAGCAAGGAAAGACCTCCCAGAAAAATGAGAGCACTATTTTTCTCACGGTCCCTGACAACTCGAATCAACGCCAGGAAAATATAGCCCATCAGGAAAATACTCCCGATCTGGAAGATGGAATTGAATGCTGTATAGATTCTGACAGGGGTCACAATCACCGCCACTGTATAGATACCTCCAACAAGCAACGTGATTCTCGCTACCTTTTCATGAAAGAAAGTCGGAAACATTTCTCTGAAAAACAAAAATATAATCGGTGTTCCCAGATAATAAGTCAGGGTCTGCATTTTTCTGGCAATGACAAAGCTTAACTCCGGGAAGCCAAAAAATGCAAAGGATTCCCCAATAAACAGGGTTCTGATTGCAACCAGAATGCCGAAGATTCCAAAGAAAAGTGCTGACTTATCCTTCCTTCGAAAGAGAAAAAGGGCCAGATGATAGATTCCCATCATGCTTAATGCTCCACAAATAAACAGTTCAAAAGCCAACCCTCGGTAGCGCAGCGCCAGTAGCGCTTCCTCGCTACCCAGTAAAATGCTTCTGAGCAGACCACCGCTTTGCATATGAAAATTTGACATCTGGATTACGATTTCATTTTCACCCGTCTGACTCTGAAACGAGACAATCTGTGGTTTGTATTGTGGTGTCATGGTATCATTGCTAACTCCTACCACACCTGCATCTGCAATTTCTTCTCCATTCATCCAAAGTGTATAAGCAGTTCTTACTTTTGGAATTTTAAGAGCCAGAATTTCCTCTTGTGTAGTTCGAAACCGCAGTCGGTAAGTTGCATAGCCGAACCCAGATACCTTCTCTCCGTCAAGCTGGTATTTATTCCAGCTTGACGGAAACGTTACCATAGCGCTAAGCTCACCCTGACTGATTTTTGCAGGTTGCAGCAACTGATTCCAGTAAAATTCCCATTCCCCATCCAACGGAACAATACGATCTGTAAGTTGATATTGTTCCAAGTCAAGTAAGCCAGACTGCGCCCTGCTCGGAAACTGCGCATATTGTGTTGAACATCCACTAAGAAATACAGTCAAAAGCAAAAGGAGCGTGACTATCCTGAATTTGTACATTGATAAATTCCTCTCAGATTACGAACTAGTAATATAGTACTATCTTACCATAGATTGAAATGGGTCGTAAACTCATTTAATCATGTCTTAGAATATATAAATAAGTACCTTCTCTTACATTGATTTCCATCTCTTCTAGTAGCTTATAATGATTCGCCGGAGCCATTTTCCTTACATATTCTTTGTTATGTGAATACATAATCACCATTCCATTCTTTTTTAAATGCTCTGCTGACTTTTCAAAGAACCGTTCATAAATCTCATGGATTTCATTCTCCATTGTATGTCCGATTGCAAACGGCATGTTCGTAAAAATCTCATCAAATAAGTATTCATGTGTGAAGTCAAAATAATCCTTGTTAATAAAATGTATCATCTGTTCTGCCGCTTCTGTGTTTCTTCTTGCACCTGTGATTGCTGCGGGATTACGATCAATTCCGTACGATGTATTCGCCGGAATCTGCTTCTGTCGCTCGATCAGCATCGTTCCAACACCGCAAAAAGGATCCAGCACACAGGCATCTGCAACCATATGTTTTTTTGCAAGTGCCACAAGTAACGCAGCATTGGATGGTTTAATGCTGGTCGGTATCACTTCTCTCCTGTAGGCAAACCTCTCATCTGGAATCGTATACAGCTTAACCATTACATTACAGTTGCTTTC
>CANRNK010000146.1 GCA_947631985.1 uncultured Lachnospiraceae bacterium
AAGGAGCTGCATTTGCAATGCCGTTATAGTCTGTGTATACCCTGCCATAAAAGTTCCCATAATCGTCCATAGAACCGCTGTTTGTACGATTTCCATACTTATCAATCTTGATGGTAATCATACAGCTATCCACCACGATATATCCGCCATTTATAATGAATTCATTGTATGCAGTTCGGTTTGTCTGTGCAAGTTTGGATTTTACATAACTGAGGTTAATTCTACATAGATCATAAATATATCCACCAGAAGCCACTTCATTAACCGTCTCTACTGTATATCCAGAAAGATTAAAATAAATATAAGCTGACTGTGTGGATGTTGTTACTCTCATTCGGTAACCAATGGTTCCCCAGTGAGTTGTGCTTACATTAATTGTTGCCTGTTTTCCTCTTGTCGCGTAGTAAAAGTATCCATCCTTAAAAACAATCTGTGACCCATACGTGTTATAAAAGGTCACTGCATTATCAAAGGTTGCTGCCTGTGCCTCCTGCGGAGGAGCAAGAGCTGTAAATCCGATTACGGACAATAAGAAAAACAGACTGAGTAAGCCTGTTTTCCATGATTTCTTCATATTCAATTCTTCCTTCCTCTAAAATACAAATGCAGACCAGTTATAACATACCGTCTTGTTAGTTTCATCCGGATTCTGTTTTCCGGTACTATAAGTTCCTACAAAGGAATACAAATTACCACCGTCTCTCAAATCAATTTCTGGAACTTTATCAAATAATGCATATCCTTTACTAGTCACACTGACTTCCATATAATCTATGTTTTGCTCTTCCAGGTAGCTGATGATTTGCCCCTTTAACTCTGCGTCCGTAAGAGCACCCGCCCTCCATGTTTCAATCAGAGCATCAATATCTGCCTTCTGTGCGGAAGTAATATCTCCCTTAGCTGAGTCCGTTGCTTTCCAGCCCTCTGAAATCGGAACATACTTTGCAGCTGTAGTTGGCGTTTCGGTTACAGTAGTTTCAGGGTTACTATCAGGCTTTTCGGTTGGTTTAACAACTTCAGTATTCACTGTAGTATCTTTCTCTTCTGACTTTGTCTCTGTATTCTTAGTCGTAGCTTCATTTTCCTCGATTGTATCTTCTACCTTCGAAGTTGGCTCTACGATATCTGTAGTCTTTTTTGTTTCCTCTTTCGATGTTTCAGACATAGAAACCTTTGTTTCTTCATCTGGCACTTCTGTTACCTGACTTTCTTCGTTTTTGACAACATCTTCACTGTTGGTATCTTCAGCAATAGTAACTAGTTTTTCTTTTGCTTCTAGGTCTTGAAATAACAATATGCCAGAAGTCACCAATACAAGAGCCATTACTCCAACGATTAGCTTCCAATGCACTTTTAAAAATTTCTCAAACTTTTCTTTCACACTGCTCCTCCTCATCTAGTTTATTGGAACCATATATTGTTCCATAATTACCGTCCGTTTCACAGAGACTTCTCCCTCTGTTCCAATTGGATGCTTATATTTCTCAATTACTTCTACGGATAAGAGACCCTTCTGATAGTCTACATCCAAAATATTTATTTTTACGGTACAATCAGAATTGATCTGCACCAATAAAGCTTCTATGAAATCTGCTATAAACTCCTCATTACTACTCACAGAATAGGTCTTACTATCAAACTGGTTCTCTACTGTATCCTGCAAAGCAATGTCCACTGCCCGGTTCAGCTCGTTCTGCCTCATATTCGTTCCACACAAGGTCATTACAATGACAATGGAAATAATAGCGCAGATGGTAATTCCAAAGCCTAAAAACACATTCTTCATCCCTAGTTCCTCCCTTCATCCACGGCAATCGGTATCTTCCATACACTGGTCAGATTCTCTCTATCTCTGATCTGAAAATAGACTTCATATACTCCTGCACTTGGAAAACAGATGCTTCCATACGTGGTGGAATAGGAACTCATGATACTTGTCCCATTGGCTCTTCTGATATCTAACACTTTACCAAACATCGTATTTGTGAACAGCTTTGCCACGATTACCTTATCCATGGGATAAACGGTTCCTTCCATATCCTTTGCATAATATTTATCAAGAAAATTGCTATTGTCTAAAGCAAAGAACCTGCCATACGATGCTGTATATGCTGCTACTGGCTTCGTCCGATTATGCCAGGTGACTACAGCATCAAAATCATTATAAGACGTAAAATCTGTTTCTTCCTTTTCCACCGACATACCTGCAATCTCTAGTATTCCTACCTTTCCTGATACCGAAATTCCAAATACAACGCCTAATATCAAGACAGCTGTAACAATGGCAATGATTGTCGTTCCAAACTCATTGAATATCTCTTTCATCTATGCACCGCCTCCTAACACACTAATAATAAAGGAATGAATTAGTGTTGTCATAGGCGAACCAAGAAAGAAATATGCAAGTATTCCAAGGAGTAGTGCGCCACTGACTGCTTCAACGACAAACTCTCCATACTCTTCAAAAATCTCCTTCATTTATTCCTCCTAACTGCTGATCACCCTTAAAAATCCAATCAGTATGGCTGCCATTCCACTTCCTGCAATGGCATAAATAATTCCACTTCCAAACTGTTCTATAATCAATTTCATTAAAAACCTCCATTCTTGCACGAACCCGCGAATTTGGGCGATGCACAAATTTGCCGTGTGAAAAATCTTGATTTTCCACACTATTCTCATTATCTTGCAAATGCCCGGATTTGCTGGGTACTAATGACTCCTAAGAAATCAACATGATACTTATACTTTAGAATCACTTCCATCAACGTGGTCTTCCCATCTTCGTCTTTTACAATACTGCTATCATTAATCAAAAGTTCATACCCTGCATCGGCTGCCTGTGTCTTGCAGGCATTGATGACACTTGGTGCAAAATTAGAATCCTCAATCTCTGCTACTACAGAAGCATGAAAATCCCTTGCATTGTTTGCATCAATACTTGCGGACATGACTCCAGCCATAGTAAACACTGATAATAGAAGTATAAAAATTCCCATATAGGTTTTAATTATTGTACTCATGCTTTTTCCTCCTACATTCCAAATGTCAGGTTCTGAAGAAATACCACTAGTAACAGTGCCATATCTACCATCAGCTTAAAGGAAGCAAGCAAAGATGGTAACAGGATATAAACCTTCATCCCTGCAATCTTATCTTCCTGTGTCAGCTTCTCTGCCTTATCCATCATGGCATTATTCCGGTCAATTAACTCTTCAACCTGTTTTGTGACATCCCCTGCATTTCCACTTGATAATGCATAAAGCATCTTCATGGCAGATTGCACATCTGGGTTACGGTATTCCTTTAAAAATCTGTGATACGGCTCGATTGCATTCGGGTCTTCCTCTAATTCATAAACCAGCTCATTTAATGAATGAATCAATACATCCGGGGCACTATCTATAGATTTTCGAATTGCCATCTGCACATTATCGGTCTGTAATAGTAATGCTACCTCCATTAGCCAATTAGGAAACTGCTTTTCAATCTCCCTTGCCACCTTTTTCTTGGCAAGATTATGTCCAACCTTATGTTGATTTAGGAAAAATAGTACCACTACAATCCCAGCTAGCAGAATGGCGATATTCTGAAAGTATACAAATGCACCAATAAAAAGGATTGCAGGTATAACAGCCATCTTCTGACTGCTCTTAGCTTCCTTTGTTTCATCATATTCACTTACCTGAAGATATTTCTGCTCCATTCCCGAACTGTCCGTTTCCTTTTCAATCCAACTTCTACATAGCTTCTTGTCCGATTTCACATAGATCAGCATACAGATTCCAATCAATATCACCGCCGATATCTGGCACAAAGGAATCGAACTGATATCCAAATCCCCGCCTAATAGATAAAGTGGAAGAATACAGATGAGTAAAGTCGCTACCAAAGCAATCATAATATTTCGCTTCACAATCTGAAACTCCTTTTGCAGATTAATGATTCGTTCTGCCCACATTGCCCTATTTTTAGATAATAATGCAATACTTCCTCCTGCATCTCCGCCACGTCTCTGAGCACCAATCACAAAGGAATGAACGGCATCAACTCTTTCACAGTGATAGAATTCACTAATCATCGCAAGTGCTTCCTGCTCAGGGTCTTCACTATCTGTAGCATACTGGATATGTTCTATTGCCCTCAGTAATATCTCATTGAATTCACCTTCATCAAAAATAGTTGCAGTCTCTGTTAATGCATTCAGAATCGTTATATTTCTTTTAAAAGAATACAAGAACTGCTCCATATAATTATTTGCCATAGAAAACATGGTCGTATGGTATTTTCCTTTCATGGTCTGAACCAATACAAGTGGCGAAAACACAACTCCTATGACTCCGATTGCAGCAATATAAGGTAACTGCAACTTATACAGCAAACCAAAAATGGCTGCCAGTAATACTATCAATCCATAGGAAACCATTGCTTTCTTTGGTGTAAACTCATACCCATACCTTGCAAGTTCCTGTGTCAGGTTCTTATAGCGCAAAAACCTGAGTGAACTTTGTTTCTTCTTTCCAAGTTTCTTCATTCTTCACTGACTCCTTCCTCTGAAAATAGTGCAATTCCCATTCGTTCAAATTTTTCAAGGACAGGATCTGGAAGGCTCTTCTCCTTAAGCTCACCATTTAATACAACCGGAAAAGTAATATTACTCCCATCTTTTCGATAAAAGAAGCAAACCTGATCAATATATCTTCTAATTTTGCCGTCCTCCATCTGTTTCTTTCGAATTAAAATACCTACATCAAGGAACATGAAAATATCATTTTCCATTCGGTCTGCATCGGTTCTGCTCGCTAACATATTTAAGATACGATCTGGTATCTTTCTCACATCATCTGTATGAATTGTCGTAAAACCACGGATTCCAGTAGATAAGCTCTCAAGTAGATATTTCACTTCCACGGAACGGGCTTCTGATAACATGAGCCACTTTGGATTCTGCCTGAGACTTGTCTTAATCGCCTTTGTATAACTGAACCCTTCCGATACCATCAATTCCACACAATCTTTCTCTGGATTGATTTCTCTATAATGAAGCTCTGGCGTATCCTCAATGGTAATGACCCTTTCATTTGCTGGAATATACTGTGAGAAGAACTTAATACCTTCCGTTTTTCCAACACCTGGTTCCCCACAGAATACAAGATTCATGCGGGCTTTCACGCAATTCGTCAAAAGTTCTAAAACCTCCTGCGTGCAATATCTATTCGTAATCATGCTTTCTCTAGTCATACGAACGGTTGGAAGTGTCTTTCTAATACAAATCGACCTACCGGAAATCGCCGATGACTCATGGACAATACTGATACGAAGGGTATCGGTATCTGCCTCTAACAGATTCTCCACTTTGTTAAAAGGTTTACTTACGTTATTGGCAATATAGTGGCTGAACTTCTCGATAAATTCTCTTGTTACTTCATGCTCCTCCACCTTAATTCGTTCATTTGCAGTATTTGTAATCCATAGATTCGTACCATTAAAGTCAATATCTGTGATTTCATCATCCTCGATATAAGACCATAAGGGTCCAAAATGCGCGGGCACCAGCTCCCACTTTGTACTTCGTTCCATAAAACTCCTTTCCAAGAGGGGAGGCATTCCCCTCTATGTTTAATTCTGTCTTTATATGGTTCTGCATCATTAGCCTGTAATTGTACCAGCTGCTCTGTTGAAAAAGCTGTCAATCAGGTTCTTAAAGGAATTTGCTACTACTCCATCTGTTGCTAAAAGCATTACGATAATTGCTACCAATGCGCTGATTGCCACCGCTGCAATAATTACTGA
>CANRNK010000147.1 GCA_947631985.1 uncultured Lachnospiraceae bacterium
AAAAGCGTTGAAACTGGGGGTACGGGATTATATTGTCAAACCCTTTGAAAAAGAGGAGTTGATTATTACCCTGTTAAAGCTTCAGGATAATATCAGTGCTTTGCTGGAAAGTGAAAATGAAAAGGATGAACTCTTACAGGAGAGAAAACGTCAGATGCTTCGGCACTTTATCTACTCTGCTGCTCCTTTGGACCAGGCAGTGCCAGCTCCTAAAGCGCTTTTTTTACATTCCTATTTTCTTGTCATTACGATTAGAGCAGATTTATATGAAAACAATATCCACCCAGAGGAAATTCTGAACTGGAAGCAGATTTTATCTTCTCTTTTAGAGGACATGATCGAGATTACAGGGGACTGGCATATTTTTCAGGACTACGAAGGCAATATTGTCTGTATTCTGAATTTTGCAAGCCGGGAAGCAATGCTGGAATATGAGGGATACGAGTTCGAAGATATGATCAGTCTTGCCAGGGAACATATCGGATTTCGCGTGTCGGTAGGAATCAGCGATTACTGTTATGAAGAACGAGGGCTGCGAACTGCCTATCAGCAGACACTGCAAGCCCTTGGTGGCGCATATCTGGAGCAGACACAGACTGTGTTTGATTTTAAGAAAATGAAACAGGACCAAATCCGGGAATTTTATTCATATGATTTGATTGATGAAATTACCCGTTGTCTGGATGCTTTTTTGCCTGAAAAAATACAGGGATTGATTTTTCAGGAGCTGGACCGGATCAGAGAACATGAAAATGTTGAATTCTCCTCCATGATCTATATGAGCCTACTTAGTGTCTTGTTTTCGTACCTGACCAAGAAAGGAAGAAGTATGGAGGCCGTGTTTGGGAAGGAATTCCATCCTATTTCCATCTTGAATGGAGCAGGCACATTTTTGGAAAAGAGGAACTTTATTGTAGACTGTTATCAGAATGCAATCGCCTACCAGTTAGAACATCAGGATTCCAAATCTTATCAGATTGCAAGACAGGCAAAAGCATTTGTAGAAGAGAATTTTGCGAATCCTGACCTGACGATTGATGTGATTTCGAGGAAACTATTCGTGAACCAGACCTATTTGAGACGAATGTTCAAAGATGAATTTCAGATGACCATCAGCGACTATATCACCAAATGTAGAATGGAAAAAGCGAAAGAAATGATTCTGGGTGAAAATAGCAAATTAGCATACATATCAACGAAAGTTGGTTACAATGACACCAGTTATTTTAGCAAATGTTTTAAGAAGTACTTCGGATACTTGCCAAGTGATATCCTAAATAGACAATAAATTTTGAATAGTACCAATCTGTTTTGGATATTTCGTTGTAATCCATCAAGAGAAATCCTATACTTTCCTTAACAGATGCAATAAAGCAAATGTAATGTAAAAGGGAGGTATTACGAATGAAAAAAGTTATCGCTTTATGTTTAAGCCTGACGCTTTGCACTACACTTTTAATCGGCTGCTCAAAGCAGGCGGAAGAGACTAGTACAGAAACGACGGCAACTGCAGCAGATACGACAACAGAAACGACTGAGGCTACAGAAGCAACAGAACCAGTAGAGGAAACCGTGGCACTTGGAGAAGGAGTGTTGTCAGAAGAAGAAGCAACGCTTCGTATTTATGCACAATACTCTGATGATGACACAATTATTCCGTATGACTATGCAGTGGAACAATTGGCAATCGCTTATCCAAATGTAACACTTGAGTTAGAAGTGCAGGCACAGGATGACGGACAGAAACTAATGACCTATGCTGCAACGGGCAATTTACCGGATATCTATCAGGTAGCACTTGCACAGATTGAGAACTTCAAAGAATCCGGCAATATCATGGTTCTAAATGATGTGGCAAAAAGCACAGGATTTGAAGACAAGGTATTTGATAGTGCTAAAAACATTCTCTACAACGAAGATGGCAATATCTACGCATTTCCTTATGCGGGGAATGAATATGTAGTGTGGTACTACAACAAAGCAATTTTTGATAAATACAAAGTAGAAGTTCCAACTACCTATGATGAATTACTCGCTGCAATTGAAACGTTCAAGAGCAATGATATCGTTCCGATGTCAATCTTTGGTGCAGAAGGCTGGATTACAGCAGCAATGTACGATGTTCTGGCAACCAGATGGGATGCAGATGGCATTGCCAAATTAGATGATGGAAAAGGTGCTCCAACAGAAGAAGCCTATGTGAATGCAGCAGAAATGATGCACACACTTGTGAATGCAGGAATGTTTCAGGACAGTGCAACCTCAACGAATTATGACCAGGCTTCCGAGATGTTCTTAACTGGGAAATCAGCCATGTTCTTAAATGGACAGTGGTATATGACGGATGCGACCGGCATTCTTGGAGATGATGTAGACTGGATGAACTATCCTTCTTATGATGAAGAAAGTTATGAAAGTGGAAAAGTAGTATGGTCCGGTGGTGGTGCTGCGGCAGGATATGCAGTGAATCCCAATTCAGAAAAGGCACAGCTGGCAGCAGAAGTAGCAGCATTTATCTCTGAAAAATATTGTGAAGCAAAAGTAATGTATCGTGGAACACCATTGGTTGCGTTGGATGTTGATGCAGAACCAGAGACAGAGTTCCCACCAATGATGGAAAAACTACAGAGCGTGTTACCAGAGATCACAAGCATTACCAAATTTGACTGGCACTTAACCAACGGTACCTTCAAGACAACGCTGGAAGATCAGACAAAATATATGTTAGTGGAAGATTATACAGCAGAAGAATTCATCACAGAACTTAGTAATTCTCTGACACAGTAGTATTGTAGCCGCCATACAAAAAGGGTAGCCTTTCGTATGGCGGTTTTTTTATCAAATGAGAAGGAGTCATGCTACGTGAAAAAATTCTATTCAAATAAACTTGCTATTTTTTTCTTTACCCTGCCAGCACTCCTGGTATTTTCGGTGATGGTATTTTACCCAATCATCCAAGTGTTTGTAAAAAGCTTCTATGATTGGAACGGACTAGGAAGTGGAACCTTTATCGGATTTGAAAACTATCAGAAATTATTCCGGGATACCGTATTTAAGCTGTCGAATAAAAATGCCCTGATTTTTTCTGTCTTTATAACAATCTTCCAGATTACACTGGCGAGTGTATTTGCCCTTGCGGTGTCGGATCAGAAGACAAAAGGCCGTAATATTCTAAGAGTCTCTTATTTTATACCAGTGGTGCTGTCTGTAACCGTGGTGTGTCAGCTTTGGCTTGCAATCCTCAACGCAGATTCAGGACTGTTGAACCAACTATTCAAAGCATTGGGTCTGAATTACCAGCAAAACTGGCTGTCTGACCGGAATCATGCGATTTATGTGATTGCATTTGTCAATGCATGGCAATGGATGGGATATCAGTTCGCTCTGATGTTGGCTGGCATTAAAGCCATTCCGATTGACTATTATGAGGCGGCAAAAATCGACGGTGCTTCTAATTTTCAGGCGCATACAAAAGTGACGATTCCACTGTTAAAGGAAACCTATAAAATCTGCCTGACCATCTCTTTGACAGGTGGTGTGAAGGCATTTACAGAAATGTTCATCATGACAAAAGGAGGTCCCGGAAACGCGACCTACACCCTGACTTACCTTATGTACAAAGCAGCCTTCCGGGAATACCGTTACGGCTATGGTATGGCAGCTGCGAGCATCCTGGTATTGCAGTGTATTGCAATCATTCTGGTCATCAACTGGCTATTTCGTGACAAAGAAAAAAAGGAGGTGGCATAAATGGCAACTCGTAAAAAGTTATCACTTGGAAAGACTGTTTTTAAGATTTTCTGCTGGTTCTATGCAGCGATTTCCGTTTATCCAGTCATCTGGCTGTTGTTTTATTCGTTTAAGAACAACAGTGAAATCTTCGTAACGAACCCCTTTGGTTTTCCAACGATCCTTCATGTGGAGAATTATGTCAAAGCCTGGTCTCAGTATGATGTACCCATGTATTTCCTAAACAGTATCATCGTTTCCGTGGTTACAGTGATTCTAACGATAACGTTTGCCTTGCTATTCAGTTATGCAACGGCAAGAATGCGATTTAAGGGAAGATATCTGATTACCATTTTTCTTTCGCTTGGGATGTTCATTCCGGTACAGGCAATTCTGATTCCGGTAGCCAAAACGGTAAATGGACTGGGTCTTGACAGCACTCGTTGGGGATTGATACTGGTGTATACTGCCATCAATCTTTCCTTTGCGACATTGGTGTATTATGGCGCACTGAAGGCTCTGCCGGTGGAACTGGAAGAGGCAGCATGCATTGACGGTGCTAATATTGTGACCTGCTTCTTGAAAATTATTGTTCCCCTGGTGACCCCTGCGACCGCAACACTTGTCATCTACATCTTCTTAAGTGCATGGAATGAGTTCATTCTCGCGAATGTCCTGGTGGTGAAAGATGAATTAAAAACACTTCCTTTGGGAATCCTATTTCTCCAGGGAGCCTTTACCACAGACTGGGGTGCTATGGGTGCGACTATGGTCATCGCAAGTCTGCCAACGATTCTTCTCTATATTATCTTCAGTAAGAAGGTGGAAGGGGCCATGACCATCGGAGGAGCAGTGAAGGGATAAGGAAAAATAATGAGTCATTTGTATATATTCTCTCGAAAATGTGATATGATTTTCTTATAAAAACGATCAATCATATCTCTATTTCTAGGAGGTGGCAAATGAATCATACGGTAATTTCGCTACTGCTAAGAACGCTAGTGATAACTGCTTTACTCACAGGTTGTGGCAGCAGTTTTTCAAATGAAAAATCGACAAAAACAGGTGCTCCGGAGAAGGAAGCACAGCTAGAAGAAACGCCTGATCTGGCGGAAGCGGATCCACAGCTTGAGAAAACAATCCAGATTTTATCTATCTGGCCAGAAGACCATGACAATGGCGTTCTGATTAACGAGATTTGCAGGAAATATCAGGAAGAAGTCAATCCCAATTTCAACTGGGAATATGAAGTAGTGGCTTCGGAAGATTTGAAGCAGAGTATCTCTACACTGGCAGCTTCGAATGACATGCCTGATATCTTTGTCTACGAATCGGGTAAGCCAATTAGAGATCTGATTGAAGAGGACAAGA
This sequence comes from uncultured Lachnospiraceae bacterium, assembly GCA_947631985.1. Classification (GTDB taxonomy): domain Bacteria; phylum Bacillota; class Clostridia; order Lachnospirales; family Lachnospiraceae; genus SZUA-378. The sequence continues at coordinate 5,101 of CANRNK010000147.1, forward strand.
TCGTTAATCTGAGTGAGGTGCTAAAGAACTATGAATGCCTGGAGGCTCTGAATCCTTCTGCTATTTCCCTGCTGTCTTCTCTTTCAGGGACAGAGGATATCTATGACCTTCCACTTGGACTGAATGTAGAGGGGTTCTGGTATCATAAGGCACTGTTTGAAAAAGCAGGTGTGGAAGTGCCAAAGACCTGGGAGGAATTGGAAGAGGTTCTGGCTAAGCTGCAGCAGGCAGGAATCCAGCCGATTGCAGCAGGGGGTGCAGACAAATGGGGTGTGACCAGACTCATCAATGCTAACCTCGTGAGAAACGTAGGACCGGATGCGATGAAAAAAGCAGCAAACGGTGAAGCAGACTATACAGATGCAGCCTATGTTGCAGCAGCACAGACGATTCAGGACTGGGCCAATCAGGGGTATTTTGGAGAAGATGTGACAACGGTTACGATGGATGAGGCAGGGTACCTGCTGATGAATGAAAAAGCTGCCATTTTCTACAATGGGTCCTGGTTCACGCTGAATCTGAATGATCGTGCACAGAATCTGGCAGGAGAAGAGGGCATTGGATTCTTCAATGTTCCGGTCGTTTCAGAAACGATCTCAGC
>CANRNK010000148.1 GCA_947631985.1 uncultured Lachnospiraceae bacterium
AATAATTCAAAAATTCGATAGATTGGTACTTTGGAAGGATATATTCATTTTTTAATTACATTTTGCGGAAACTCAAGGTTTTACTTTAGATTCCACCTGTCTTTCAAGTCAAATACTATTTTCCCTCCTGCCTGATTGTCATCGTATTTACCACAAAAAGGCGCAATTCATAATATGAATCACGCCCTTTTATTATTTTGTTTTATTTTCTATTTAATCCAGCTATTGATAAGTTCTTCGTGCTCATTCATCCATTTTTTAGCTGCTTCAAGAGGTTCGTTACCTTCCTCTTCTACAGCACCCATAAGATCACCTAATTCTGCCTCATTGAGTTTGAATTTTTTTAGAAATTCTGCTACTTCCGGCATATCTTCTTCTAAGCCTTTTCTGGAATACTTGTGAATATTTTCAACTTCTCCAAATATTCCTTTTGGATCTTCCAACACTTTTAAATCCCAACGTGCAAATTTCCAGTGTGGCGCCCAGCCTGTAACAACAATTGGTTCATTTGCATCAATTGCTTTTCCCAATGCAGCTGTCATTGTTGGACCACTTCCCATTAAAAGCTTATAATCTAATCCATATTCCTCAATTGATTTCTCTGCTGCTGCCATAAGGCCGGCTCCTGCGTCAATACCAATAATCTCTCCATCAAATAATTCTTTATTATCGTTTAATTCCTCGATACTATCGATTTCAACATAGGATGGAACAACAAGTCCAAGTAATGCATTTTCATATGAAATTCCTAAATCAACCATATCATCCCCATATTTTTCAATATAGCTTTCATGGGTAACAGGCAGCCATACGTCTAAAAAGGCATCTGTATTACCACTTGCCACAGACGTAAAAACAGGTGCGACATCGGCCATAGTCAACTCCACATCATATCCCATTTTTTCTTCAAGCACTGCTGCCGCTAAGTTTGTCATGGCAATTCCCTCAGACCAGTTAACATAGCCGAGTTTTACCGTTTCCTTTCCTTTTGCACTGTCATCAGCTCCTCCACCGCAACCCGCAAGGCTCATAACCAGAACACATAACACTAATATAGATAATATACTTTTTTTCAAAACACTATTCTCCTTTACATTCTATTTTTATTTTTGTTTTTTATTTTTGTTATAAATGCTTTTCCTGATTTTGGTGATGCCTTTCCAAGACATTGTGTCACCCGGTCAAGAACCATTGCAATAATAACAACAGCCAGACCGCCTTCAAATCCCTGTCCCATTTTCATCTGGGTAATTCCCTGCAGTACGATATTTCCCAAACCATCTGCTCCAATCATGGCAGAAATAACAACCATGGATAGCGAAAGCATAATTGTTTGGTTAAGCCCTGCTAAAACGGTCGGAATCGCCAGTGGAACCTGAACTTTAAAAAGCAATTGTGAGGATGTGGATCCAAACGATTTTGCCACCTCTACTACATCCTTTGGCACTTGTCTTATACCTAAATTAGTCAGACGGACAATCGGAGGCATTGCAAATATTATCGTAGCCACTGCACCCGGAACAGTTCCCAAGTCAAAGAAATATACAGCCGGAATCAGATATACGAATGCAGGCATTGTCTGCATAAAATCAAGGATTGGACGAATGATTTTATTTGCCTTATTACTTTTTGCCATTAAGATACCCAGGGGAAGACCGAGTAAAATTGCAATCAACGTTGCCGTTGTTACAAGACTTAAGGTCTGCATTGTCTGCTTCCACAAATCTAGATTCTGAATCAGAAGTAAGCCTAATGCAGTAAAGCAGGCAATTCCGTTTCCTGCAATCCACCATGCCAAAAAGGTTACCACTATAATAAATATTACAATAGGAATTGCTAAAAGAAACCAATTCATGCTGTCAATAATTGCTTCTAATCCGTTTTTTATGGCATCAAATCCATCAGAAAAGTTGGTGGTCATCCAATTGATAACCCTTTCCATAAAATCGCCAACTGGAATTTTCATATTAAGAATCAATTGAAACTTCCTCCTTTCCTGCTATTCCTGCCAGTACGGTTGATTTAAAAATAATACCTTTCAGTTTATTTTCATCGTCAACTACTGCAACCGGATAACCTGATTGCAAGAATAGAGGTATTATTTCATCGATAGATGTATCCACTCCCACGGTTCTAATATCTGTATCAATTACAGATTTCAAATCATCCCTATTTTCTTTCATAAGTTCTGACACTTTATCAATTGTAATGATACCAAGCAGTGTCTTATGTTTATCTGTCACAAAAATACTGGAAATTTCTAAATCTTTCATTTTCTTGGCTGCCGTTCTGACACCAGCCTTTTCTAATATAATACTCTCTGAAGAACGCATAATTGAAGATGCTGACACAATCTTTGTACGGTTTACATCCTGAATAAATTCTCGAACGTAAGCATCTGCCGGAGAGTTCAAAATTTCTTCTGGCTCACCAATCTGTACAATATTTCCATCCTTCATAATTGCAATTCTATCACCGATTTTAAGTGCTTCATCCAAATCATGGGTAATAAATACAATTGTCTTCTGCATTTTTGTCTGTAAAGACAACAGTTCATTTTGCATTTCTTTTCTAATAAGGGGATCAAGCGCACTGAAGGCTTCATCCATTAATAAAATATCGGCATCTGTTGCCAGTGCCCTTGCAAGACCAACTCTCTGCTGCATTCCTCCTGATAATTCCTTAGGCTTTGCATTCTCATATCCTTTTAATCCTACAACTTCTAACATCTCAATCGCTTTCTTTTTGCGCTCCTCTACATCTACTTTTTGTATTTCAAGTCCAAAAGCAACGTTTTCAAGAACCGTTCTGTGTGGTAATAATGCAAAATTCTGAAAAACCATAGCAATTTTTTTCCTGCGGATTTCTCTTAACTTCGCTGAACTTACTTGCGTTATTTTTTCATTATCTATGTAAATCTCTCCACTCGTAGGTTCTATAAGACGATTAAGACACCGAATCAATGTGGATTTTCCACTGCCTGAAAGTCCCATAACAACAAAAATCTCTCCTTCATTTACTGAAAAAGATACGTTGTTGACACCGACACTATGCTTATACTTTTTTAATAGGTCGGTTTTTTTCTCTCCCTTTTCTAGAAAGGAAATCATTTGCATAGGTGCTGAACCAAATACTTTGTAAACATTTTTAACTTGTATCTTTGCCATTTTTTTCTCCCTTTGTTTAAAGTTACAACTTAAGATTTTTTTTATGTTGCTTTTCTATTATATAGTCATTTTTTCTATTTGTCAAACACGGCACGGAAAAACAGTGTCTTTTTGACAGCATAAAAGGCCATTCAGTTATACTGAATCCGCCTCATTTTTCAGATTGATGCTCTGCGACTTGCGCTTTTTTATATAAAATCGAATAATATAAATAACCAGCAGAACTACCCAGGAAAATGCTTCCGCATAAGCAATTACCATGTTCCCAAACTCCTTGGCAAACAAATAGGATGTGACAATCCTAACTCCTAAAGAAACAATACCTGCTATTCCTGAAAAAAGCATGTCCCCGGTTCCTTCAAGATAACCTCTCACTGCCATTGCCAGACCATATACAATATAACAGCTTGCGATTGCCCGGAAGAAAGATTTACCAATCTCCACGGATTCCTGGGTCAGTCCAAACATGGCAATCAGATATCCACCAGCAGCAAGGACTAAGCCGGTAAGACATAAAGATACAATGGAAATCATGACCATACCTGCCTTTAACACCTTTTTGGCTCTCTCCTGATTACCTGCTCCAATATTCTGGGCAACAACAGTAGCAATTCCAGAACCAAAGTTTACAATGGGCAGTATAATCACCGTGTCTACACGGTAAGCAGTGGTAATTGCTGCAACTGTCTGCTCACCAAATCCATTCATAAATCGTTGAAGAAAAAGGTTCCCCACGGAACTTGTCCCAGATTGTACCGCCGGTGGAAGGCTATATTTTGTTCCTCTCGCAATAATGGCTTTCTGAATTATTTCTTTATTCAAACGAAATCTTAGTTTATGATGTTTCTTTATCGCATACAACACAATAAATACTGTCATTACAATTTGAGATATTACTGTTGCAGCGGCAGCTCCTGCTGCACCAAATGGCAGAACAACAACAAAGATAATATCTAAAACAACATTTGCAATAGAACACACAAGTACAGACAAAAATGGTGCTTTGCTGTCACCCAGCCCTCTCAATACAGCGGAATATATATTATATACAGCTAATAAAGGAATTCCCAAAAACATAATCTGAATATATTCTCTTGCAATTGAAAAAATATTTGCAGGTGTATCCAAAAGAGTTAAAATCGGGCGTGTGAACAAATTCCCACAGCAGCAATAATCAGAAATATACCACCCAGTAAAATTACAAAGGAAGATAAAATATTTTTCAGTTTTCCCTCTTCTCCCATTCCGTACTGCTGTGCAGCTAATACGGAGATTCCAGATGTAAAACCTGTAATTACTGTGACAAATAGATTATAAATTGAAGTAGTTGCCCCAATTCCCGCAAGGGCCAGTTCTCCCTCAACATTTCCAACAACAAAAGCATCAACCCAATTGAACATTTGCTGAAGCAAACCGCTTAATATCAAAGGGACTGTAAACCACACTAATGTTTTCATAATATTTCCCTGTGTCAAATTATTTTTCATATATTTTCCTCCTGATTTCGCCTGCCCCTTCCTATAATAGTGCAAGGTGCCTTCGACACTCTCATCTCCACTGTCCGCAATCTTGAGGGAGAAGACCCTTCCTATAAAATAAAAAAGGTATTCAAAAGCTACCATACAGCACAGATGCCGTACCTTAGGGGTAACTTTTGAACGCCTCTATAAATACTTTATTCAATTGGTCTTGTGAAAAAAATTTTGAACTCTCTCGTGGCAGTTTTCATCACCAATATAACAAATAATATCTCCAATACAAAAAATTGCATACGGCCCAGGTGAAATAATAATCTCATTTTCTCGTTTTATTGCGATGATTGTTGCCGTTGTATTATGCCAAAACTGTACATCGGAAATACTTTTCCCTATGTAGTTGGCATCTTCTTTTAGTTCAATCTCAAATGGTGTAAGGGGATTTACTTCACGAAATCGTTCTGTCTTGTAGAGAAGTTCTGATATCATACCTTTTAATTCATGGTTTTGTTGTATCTGCTGTTCCATTCCGGTTAAAATTTGTTTTTTTAAATTGCTCATCTCATTAATAGAATTAAATTTATTAACAAAGTTTTTTGCCTTATCTTTGGATTTTATTAATACACCGCTGCCCTTTGTTACTTCTACAATCTTCATATCGGATAATGCACTGATTGCACGGCGCGCCGTTTCAGAAGAAACGCCATATTGACTGGAAAGGGAAGAACGTACATAGATTTTCTCACCTTCACTGTAATATCCTTCTACAATCTTAGCTGCAACATCTGCAGCAATCTGTTGGTATCTTGGAATAGTTACTTTCATATTTCTTAGCAATGCTCCTTTCAAATTAGAACATAAAAAGCATTTTTACTTCTAAAGTATCCATATTATAATATACCTATATTCTTTTTGCAAGATAAGAAGTATCTTGAGTTTCCGCAGTTTTATCCACAACTGCGGATTTTATCAGCTTTACAATAAACAACTTTCAAAAAATGCCCAAAATATAAGGAATCCAGACTCTTTGTTTGGTA
>CANRNK010000149.1 GCA_947631985.1 uncultured Lachnospiraceae bacterium
ATGAACAAAGAGAAATCATCTATGCAGAGAGACGACGTGTGCTTGATGGAGAAAGTATGCGTGATGTAATCTACAAAATGATTACTGATATTGTAGAAAGTAAAGTGGATATCAGTATAGGGGATGATACGGAGCCTGAAGATTGGGATCTTACAGAATTGAACAGTCTGCTACTTCCACTCATTCCAGTAGAGAAGATTAAACTGGGAAGAATCAAGACGAGAAAGAAAAACAGTCTGAAGCATCAGTTGAAAGAAGAAGCAGTAAAACTGTATGAAAGCAAAGAAGCAGAATTTCCGGATGCAGAAGCAATCAGAGAACTAGAGCGTGTTATTCTCCTCAAAGTAATTGATCGAAAGTGGATGGATCACATTGATGACATGGATCAACTTAGACAGGGAATTGGACTTCAGGCTTATGCACAAAAAGATCCAAAAGTAGAATATAAACTTAGCGGATATGAAATGTTTGACACGATGACGGATAACATTAGAGAAGATACAATCAGATTGCTATTCCATGTTAAGATAGAGCAAAAAGTGGAACGTGAGCAGGTTGCAAAAGTGACCGGAACGAATAAAGATGATTCTATTGCGAAGGCTCCTGTAAAAAGAGAAGCGTTGAAAGTGTATCCAAATGATCCATGCCCATGTGGAAGTGGCAAGAAATACAAACAATGCTGTGGTAAGAATTAGGAAAGAAAAAGAATCGTGTTATAGCAAAGAGATATCGTTTAAAAAGATAAAATCTATAAAAAATCAGATAAAAATAAAGGTGGTGACCGTAATTGGTAGAATTAGACCAGATTAAAACAGAGCTTTTGACATACAAGACGCCATTAACGGAAGTGAGGGATTCACTTTGACCTCGATAACAGGTTAAAGCGACTTCAGGAAATGGAAATGGAAATGGAAGCACCTGGATTTTGGGATAACCCAGAGTATTCCAACAAACTTATGAAACAACATAAGGATATTAAGAATATCATTGAAACCTATCAGAAGCTTGAGTCTACCTATGACGATGTAGAAGTGATGATTCAGATGGGATATGAAGAGGAAGATACCGGCATGCTGGAAGAAATCCAGAATGATTTTGCGATGTTCAAGGAAGAATTTGAAGTAATGCGAATCAATACTCTTTTATCAGGTGAATATGACAACTGCAATGCCATTTTGAAGCTCAATGCAGGAGCTGGCGGAACAGAAAGCTGTGATTGGACAAGTATGCTTTACCGAATGTATACAAGATGGGCCGAAAAAAAAGGATTTGGTATTGAGGTATTAGATTATCTTGATGGAGAAGAAGCTGGGATTAAGTCAGTTACATTTCAGATCAATGGAGAAAATGCGTATGGTTATCTTAAGTCTGAAAAAGGGGTTCACAGATTAGTCCGTATTTCACCCTTCAATGCACAGGGAAAACGGCAGACTTCCTTCGTTTCAATGGATGTTATGCCTGATATTGAAAAAGATTTAGATGTTGAAATTGACTCGGACGATTTGCGAATTGATACGTATCGAAGCAGTGGTGCTGGTGGACAGCATATTAATAAGACTTCCTCTGCAATCAGAATCACACATCTTCCGACGGGGACTGTCGTACAATGCCAGAATGAACGTTCCCAGCATTCGAATAAAGACAAGGCAATGCAGATGCTGAAAGCAAAGCTCTATCTTTTGAAGCAGGAAGAAAATGAAGCAAAACTTTCTGGAATCAGAGGTGAGGTAAAAGAGATTGGCTGGGGTAACCAGATTAGATCTTATGTGATGCAACCTTATACTATGGTCAAGGACCACAGAACCAATACTGAGTCTGGAAATGTAGATGCAGTAATGGATGGCTCAATTGATTTGTTTATCAATGCATACCTAAAATGGAAGAGCATTGAATGCAAAGAACAATCATAAGAATAAGCATAAGAAAATTATAAGAAAAAGCACAGTCATGCGACTGTGCTTTTTGAACTTTATTTGTGATTGAAACCAGATTTATTAACAAGATTCATTTATGAAAATGCCTGTATCTGGATTGGGATCTGCAGTTAGAACCAGATCAAGGTAAAAGAAAAGCAGAGTCGTATTTTGATAGGGTATAACCCACAAAAGTCCAATGCCACAAGTTAATAATGCGGAAAAATAGAGTGGTAAAAAGCTTACCTGCAAATAAAACAATTTAGCCCTGTGACCTTTCATGAAAGCGTTGCTTGCAAGAAGGAGTTCTTTCACAGAATAATGTGGAAAATCCAACATAAGATAATAAAGTAAGGCAAAAGAAAGATATAAATAACAACTAAGGATTAACCCAATTACGAAGGTAAGTGCAAGGAAGGGAATCAGGTACATATTCTGCCCCTTCTGATAAAAAAAGAGTAAGAGCAGAAACGGGGTCATGGGAAGGATACCTGTTAACAATAGAACAAATTGAATTAGGATTGCTTTATCAGGATGATTTTTAAATCCCGAAAAGATATCATTAATCTTTGGCTTTTGACGGCATGCAATATGAAAAAACAATTGAGTCTGTCCTACAGTAAAAATACCTGCTAATAGTTGCAAAATAAAGGAGATCAAAAGTGAAAGAATCATCCCGGTAAGTGTTGTCGTATCTGCAAACCCGGTAGAAATTGTGGTGGATAGAAACACAATGCATTGAATAAGGAGCAATGCAGAAATTGCGGTTGCATAATGACCTGTAAGATGGTCGCGGGCCTGTGCTTTTAATGCGCCAGAGGGTCTGACTGAGTTCATGTAATATTCTCCTGTTTATACGGCCAAATTGACGTTGGCTCCTGAAAGTGAGAGAGAATCGGTTGCTTTTTTGTCTTGTTGGTAGGGATTCTTCTCGTTATAGTATTTGATCTGGGTTGAGGTGGTTCCGCCTGCAATATAAGACCGACCGCATTCGGGGCAGACAGCAGATTGCAGGGATACACTGGCTGAAATCACTTTACCGTTTTTACTTGCTGCCTTTTGATAGGCGTTCGCAACATGTTCCTGCTCGTGGGCCATAACTTTTGACATGGACGATTCAGGAGAAATATTAGTCGCTGACTTAAAGGAAACCATTTCGTTAGAACCATCCTGGTATTTCCGGTTATTGCATGTGTCACATTCGGACGGAGAGGATCTGCGACCAGGGTTCTTAATTTCGGATTCTCCATAATTTTCTAATGGATTGCTTTGATAAGCCTGAATTCCACCAATCATAGAAACACAACCTTTCATTCTTGCAGCTCTTTCATTGTCTCATTCCATACGGAATCAAAAGATTCGCCATAGAGCTGTTCATAAACTTGATTTAATTGATCTTTATATTCGGGAACTGTAAATACCAGATAAAAGGAGCCTGCAACGATAACGATATTCAAGGCCAGTCCGATAAATGATGTTACGATACCTGTTCTGGCGTTTGTGTTCATTGAACTGTCTTTGCCCTTTGACAGGACTGCAAAAATAAGTGCAAGACCAGCAAAAAGGAACGGAAGGAAAACAGTGCACATGATAGCGGTAATGACTGTAATAACTCCCATGACCAATGCAGCAGTTGCAAATTGATTCGTCTGTCGTAGCGGTGGCTCGGAATCATGATAAAGATTTCGATAGGAAGTATCATTCTGCCCGTGATGAAAGTAATCCATAAGTAATATGCTCCTCTCGTTCTATAGCCTTATAGTATCACTTTTGATTGGGGAATACAATTCTAACTTGAAAGGAGAGAGGAGGTAGCCTATAATAAGGAAGGAAATAAGATAAAAAACGCATTAGATAAAAGACAGGAAAAATAAAAGAAATGGCAGGAACAAAGTAAGATGGATATTATTCTGAAATTGAAACAAGAACTCCTTGTAGAAAAATGGCAAGTGGAAGCGGCCGTCAAGCTGATTGATGAAGGAAACACCATTCCGTTTATTTCGCGATACAGAAAGGAAGTAACAGGCTCTTTGAATGATGAGGTTCTTCGTACACTTCACGAGAGACTGACCTATTTACGGAATCTTGAGGATAAAAAAAATCAGGTCATTGCGAGCATCGATGAACAGGGCAAACTCACTCCCGAATTGCAAAAAAAGATAGAAGATGCACAGACGCTGGTCGTAGTAGATGATTTATATAGACCATACCGGCCAAAACGAAAAACCAGAGCGAGTATGGCGAGAGAAAAGGGACTTGAAGAATTTGCATTACAGATTCTAAAACAAGAAATGCGAATCAGTGTCGAAGAAGAGGCATTAAACTACATCAATCATGATTTGGGAGTTGAAACGGTTGAAGAAGCGCTTCAGGGGGCAAAGGACATCATTGCTGAGATGATTTCTGATGAGGCAGAATATAGAATTCACATTAGAAGGGTAACCTACGAAGAGGGTGTAATTCAGAGCAGTACCAAAGACAAGAGCCTGCAAAGTGTTTATGAAATGTATTATGAATACGAAGAGCCAATCAAAAAAGTTGTAGGACATAGAATTCTTGCATTAAACCGTGGAGAACAGGAAAAGGTACTCGTTGTTAAAATCCTTCCTCCTAGTGATAAAATCCTGCGTTTTCTGGATAAAATGATTGTTACCAGTGAAAATCTCTTTACTTCTCCGATTCTAAAGGAAGTAGTTGAAGACAGCTATAACAGACTGATTGCTCCTGCAATAGAGAGAGAAATCAGAAATGAATTAACAGAAAAAGCGGAAGACGGTGCCATCGGAGTGTTTGGCAAGAATCTGGTTCAGCTGTTACTTCAGCCACCGATTTCTGGCAAAGTAGTGCTGGGCTGGGATCCGGCTTTTAGGACTGGATGCAAGCTGGCTGTCGTGGATCCAACTGGTAAAGTGTTAGATACAAAGGTTATTTATCCGACACCTCCACAGAATAAAGTAGCAGAGGCCAAAGAAGAAGTGAAACGATTAATTAAGAAACATAATATCTCCCTGATTTCAGTGGGCAATGGAACTGCTTCGAGAGAATCGGAACAGATTATAGTGGAATTAATTCGTGAGCTGGAGGTACCGGTACAATATGTGATTGTAAATGAAGCTGGCGCGTCTGTTTATTCGGCGAGTAAACTTGCGACAGAAGAATTTCCTAATTTTGATGTTGGACAAAGAAGCGCGGCTTCTATTGCAAGACGGTTACAGGATCCGTTGCCAGAGTTAGTCAAAATCGACCCGAAATCAATTGGGGTCGGGCAGTATCAGCATGACATGAACCAGAAGAAATTAACGGATGCACTCTCTGGGGTGGTAGAAGACAGTGTCAACAAAGTGGGTGTTGATTTAAATACAGCATCAGCATCTTTGCTGGAGTATATTTCGGGAATAACAAAAGTAATTGCCAAAAACATCGTCCTCTACAGGGAGGCGAATGGCAGATTTCGGGATCGGAGAGAGCTACTAAAGGTACCAAAACTGGGACCGAAGGCATATGAGCAGTGTGCAGGGTTTATGCGTATCATGAATGGAGACAATCCGTTAGATGCAACAAGTGTCCATCCGGAAGCATATGCAGCATGTTTGAAACTTCTAAAGAAAGCTGGCTGGACACTTGAAGATGTCAAAAAAGCCCAGAAAGAAGCTGCACTAAATAAAAAAAGCAGTTCTGTTTTGGAAATGAAGCAAAAGCTGGGCAACCTGGATTTGCTTGC
>CANRNK010000150.1 GCA_947631985.1 uncultured Lachnospiraceae bacterium
GGATATCACATTCTCCTCTGCAATTCCCACCGCGACCGCGCCTCCGAGGCGGAAAACATAGCCATCCTCATCGGCATCCGGATGAGAGGGATCATATACTCTGTTCCCCTCTGTTGTATCATCTTCATAGACTCCGCTTACTTTAACACCCTTGCCAGAGTATTCGTCCCTTGCATTGTTTAAAACTCTGCTAAATGGCGTCTGTGAATCTTTTTCTGCAAAGGTCACTACTTTTCTTCTATATGCAGTTCCATCTGCAGTTCGCGTTGTATTTGCATTTGCTACATTTTCCGAAATAATATCCATTCTATACTGTTGCGCAGTCAGACCTGACGCATTGATATCAAATGAGGTAAACATACCCATCTTCAATTCCTCCTTTGCTTAAAAGAAAGCACTATTTAATCACCATCTTTAAATTCGAAAACTCCTGATTGAAACTTTGTATGAGCCCGTTATATTTTAACTGGTTTTTCACCAGCGTGACATTCTCAGTCTGTATATCTACATTGTTGCCATCTAGTCGGTATGAAAAATTATCATAGTCAGTATAGGTTCTTCCCTGCATATCTCTTGCTTTTAAATCTGCTACTTTTGCATCCACAGATTCATACTTAGATACCTTCATTGCTTTTTGCAACTGGGTTTCAAATGAGATATCCTGACGCTTATAGCCTGGGGTGTCAGCATTTGCTATGTTATTCGTAATGGCTTCATTCCTTAGCCAGGCTGCATCTGCAGCTTTGTCTAGTACATTGATATAATTGTATACACTGGAGTCTATCATCTTTCTCCTCCTCATAACTAATCTAGTATCCCATCATTAATATATTATAAATTATTTCAGCGAAAACACAAGGGTTTTCATCAAAAAACACTTTATCTTGTATGATTACTTTTTTCACACACAAAATATACAAAAAAATAAAAGAATTTACTGAATCTCTCCACTAAATCCTTTTATTGTATGAATATCCTTATTCTACGATTCTAATTGTTTTAATTCAGTTGTAAAATTTCAGGTGTGAGTTCTGCTCTCAAATTCACAAAACTCAAATCTCTCTATTTCTTCTTTTTAAGCTTCTCAATTTCATCGAATACAACATCGTTAATTACTTTGATATAAGTTCCCTTCATTCCTGAAGACCTTGATTCAATCACTCCAGCACTCTCAAACTTGCGAAGTGCATTCACAATGACAGATCTGGTAATTCCAACTCTATCCGCAATTTTACTTGCAACAAGTATTCCTTCCATTCCTTCTAGTTCATCAAAAATGTGTGTAATCGCTTCCACTTCCGAGAACGAAAGTGTGCTGATCGCAGATTTCACGACAGAAATCTTTCTTCCTTCTTCTGCACTCTCTTCATTTACCGCACGAAGCATCTCAAGTCCAACCACGGTCTGTCCATATTCACAAAGAATAATATCATCAATATCATATTGTTTCTCTACTTTGTAAATAAATAACGTCCCCAGACGTTCTCCCGCAATATCAATTGGTGTGATAATTGCATGGAACCTTCTAACATCAGTATTCTCAAACCCAAGCGTTGAGAGATTCACATTCTCTTTCGTCGAAAGAACAGCCAATAGGCGTTCATTTAACAATGGATCAATAAAATTTCCAACCTCATCCTTAATCATTTCGCGAAGAGTTTCGATTCCCTCATTCTCCCCCACACCGAGAACTTTTCCTTTTTTACTGATAACAAGTACGTTCGAATCCAGAATATCTCTCATAACACAACAAATATCATTAAAGATAACTTTGCTGGAATTATTGTTATGCAGTAATTTTCCAATTTTACGCGTCTTGTCTAATAATTGCACACTACTCAATTTTTTCTCCTCCAATTCTCATGAAATCAAAACAATCCCCTTCTGATTACTGACATTTTATCATAGGATGTTTTGAATTTCAACCAATTTCATTAATTATTCGCAGTTTCTTCAACAATTCTTTCAACAATATGTCCACATTCTTCGTCTGAACACACTAATCTATTTCCTTTTTCCAACATAATGCTTCCACACACTTCACACTTCTTATCAGAAGGTTTCTGCCACACCATAAAATCACACGCCGGATTGTCCATACAACCAAAATATCTGCGCCCTTTTTTCGTCTTTTTCACGACAATATCTTTGCCACATTTCGGACACATGATTCCAGTTTTTTCCAGATATGGCTTGGTAAAACGGCAGTCCGGAAATCCAGGACAGGCCAAAAACCTACCATGCGGACCATACTTCACTACCATCATTTTTCCACACAGATCACAGGCTTCTTCTGATACTTCATCTGCAATTTCTACCTCAGATAATTCTTTTTCTGCCTTTTTTACCGCTTCATCCAAATCTGGATAAAAGTTAGAGATTACTGTTTTCCAGTTGACAAGTCCCTCTTCTACTTTGTCCAGCAATCCTTCCATCGTTGCTGTAAAATCGACGTCCACTAGTCCTGAGAATGCTTCTTTCATAATACGATTTACAATTTCACCAAGTTCGGACACATAGAGATTTTTATTTTCTTTTACCACATACCTTCTTGCAAGGATGGTTGTAATGGTCGGCGAATAGGTACTTGGCCTTCCAATCCCTAATTCTTCCAGCGATCTGACCAGGCTTGCTTCTGTATAGTGTGCCGGTGGTTGCGTAAAATGCTGTTTTTGTTCAAAATTCTGGTTGACAAAAACATCCCCTTTTTCAATATTTCCAAGTAGCAGGTTACTGTTTTCTTTTGTCTCTTCCTCATTTGTGTAAACACTCATAAAACCATCAAACAATACTTTTGACGCTGAAACATGAAACCGATACTTTCCTGCGGCAATTTTAATTGAAGTCGTCTCATAAAGAGCCTGTGTCATCCTGCTCGCCACGTATCGTTTCCAGATAAGCTGGTACAGACGGAACTGGTCTCTGCTCAAAGATTCCTTCAGGGAAAACGGAGTCGTTTCAATGTCAGTTGGTCGAATTGCTTCATGTGCATCCTGCACTTTTTTTGTGCTCTTTGCATCTTTTATTTCCTGCTCTGCATACGAATCTCCATATTGCTTCGAGATATACTCTTTTGCATGAATCGCTGCTTCTTCGGAAATTCTTGTCGAGTCTGTTCTTAAATAGGTGATAATTCCGACCGTTCCAGAACCTTTGATATTAATTCCCTCATAGAGTTGCTGTGCAAGTCTCATTGTTTTCTGTGTTGTAAAGTTCAGAACCTTACTTGCTTCCTGCTGTAATGTTGATGTCGTAAAAGGAAGCGGTGCTTTTTTGATTCTTTCACTTTTTTTCACATCTGCCACTTCAAATCCGGTGTTTTCAAGCTGTTGTAAAATCTGATTCAACTGCTCTTTAGAGGTAATCGTAATCTTACCCGATTCATCCCCATGAAATTTGGCAAGTAACGGTTTCTTCTCTCGGTCGCCTTGCAGGTTTGCATCCAGTGTCCAGTATTCTTCAGGAATAAATGCGTTAATCTCTTCTTCTCTGTCACAAATGATACGAAGTGCAACAGACTGAACCCTGCCTGCGCTCAATCCTCTTTTTACTTTTGCCCACAACAGAGGAGAAATCTTGTAACCCATCATTCTGTCAAGGATTCTTCTTGCCTGCTGCGCATCGACAAGATCCATATCAATTTCTCTTGCATTTTTCAGAGAATCCTTCACTGCATTTTTCGTGATTTCATTAAAAGTAATGCGATAAACTTTTTTATTAGAAAGCTTCAGCGATTCATACAAATGCCACGAAATCGCCTCCCCCTCACGGTCAGGGTCAGTTGCAAGATATATTTTTTCTGCCTTTTTAACCAGCTTCCTTAAATTAGCAAGGATATCTCCTTTGCCACGTATTGTGATGTATTTTGGCTCATAGTCATGTTCAACATCAATTCCAAGCTGACTCTTCGGCAAGTCTCTTACATGTCCGTTACTTGCAGCAACTTCATAATTCGGACCTAGAAATTTCTTAATCGTTTTGACCTTTGCCGGTGATTCCACAATCACTAGATACTTTGCCATTTATATGTCCCCTATTCCACTCTTTGTTTGAATTCTCCCATTCTTTTTGTATGGGAATTCCTGTTATTCTTACATAATTCTGCTAAATATGTAATCGTGGAAAACTATACACTAATTTTTTTACAGTTGCAAGACAATTATTATTATTTAATATTTCTGTACTATTATTTCAGCTTGTAATAATGATTCCCTTCCTGGCCCACTCTTTTCTTGAGTTGCAGACAAACAAGCGTCGCCATCACCTTTGGCGCATTCATTTTTCTTTCCTTTCTTTGAAGCTCCTGATAGATAAAATCTAATGACAAAGGCATATAATCCAACACTGCCATCACTAGTTTTTCTTCTTCTGTCATACCGAAATTCGTTTGTTCTCCTTTTCCAGGCTCCATATAATCAATTGCAGTTTCTCCGAACAATTCACTAATAACCTCGTGTGGTGAAAGTGCGATGCCTGCCCCTTGTCTGATTAGTTTATTACATCCCAAACTTAAAATATCGGTGTTTCTTCCAGGTACCGCATAGATTTCCCTTCCTTGTTCCAATGCCATATCAACTGTAATTAAGGTCCCACTTTTTTCTTTCGCTTCTATTACTAATACCGCATCTGATAACCCGCTGATAATGCGATTCCTCGGTGGAAACAGATTTGGTGTTGGCTGTGTCCCGGGTGTGTACTCCGAAAGAATGCCTCCGGTTATTGCAATTTGCTCATAGAGCATTTTGCTCTCTGAAGGATAACAGACGTCGCATCCACACCCTAGCACTGCATAGGTTGTTCCGAGATGTTGCATTGCTGCCTGTTGAGAATAACCATCAATTCCCCTTGCCATTCCGCTGATCACCTGAATTCCTGCCTTTGCAAATTCTTTTGCATATTCATCTGCCATACTTCTTCCATACTCACTACATCTTCTTGCGCCAATCATTGCAATTGTTTTAGCTTCTTCTTCTGGTAGTTTTCCTTTCACATAGAGTGCATATGGTCGATCTGGGATTTCCCGCAATCTCCGCGGGTATTCTTGATCCATAATACTAACGAAATGAATTCCTTTTTGAATCAGGGTCTCATATTCTGTGTAAAGGTTCCAGTTTCTTTTACTGTTCTTCAATTCCACTAATTGCTTTTCACTTACGATCTTCAAAAGTTCTGATTCTTTAGAAAAATAAATAGATTCTGCACTTGGAAAGCAAAACAGTAATTGTTCAATTGTCTTCCTTCCAATTCCCCGTATATGATCCAGCCAATAGGCATATATTTTATCTCTCACCTGTTTCTCCCATCCCCCTATGATTCCTCTTTTCTATTTGTTCGTTCCCCAGTACTTTCCATCCATATTCCGGTAACAGATTGCTTCTGCCAAATGGTTGCAATCAATTCTTTCTTTCCCCTCAAGATCAGCAATCGTTCGTGCCACCTTAATAATTTTATGATAAGCTCTTGCGCTTAAATTCATTGAAACAAAGACCGTTTCTAATAAATCCTGCTCATCCGTCCCCAATTTACAATAATTATGTATTTTATTTGCAGGAATTTCTGCGTTACT
>CANRNK010000151.1 GCA_947631985.1 uncultured Lachnospiraceae bacterium
ACACTGGAAGCGGGAAGAGCCGATAGCATTACCCCTTTAAAACTTGCAATTATGAAGAAGTATGGCGTTGAAAGAATTTCAGTCAATCCTCAAACTATGAAAGAGGAAACACTCAGAATGATTGGCAGGGGACATACTGTGGATCAGGTTAAAATTGCGTTTCGTCAGGCAAGAGAGGCTGGGTTTGAAAACATTAATATGGATCTGATTCTGGGCTTACCAGGAGAGACAATTGATGATGTGATAATTACAATGGAAGAAATTAAGAAACTAAATCCAGACAGCCTGACCGTTCATTCGTTAGCGATTAAGCGCGCCTCAAAACTAAGTGAATGGATCATCAAAAATGGTCTGGAGACCATGAAGAATACAACGGAAACCATGGAAATTGCATCAAGAGCTGCTCATGATATCGGAATGGAACCGTATTATCTTTATCGACAAAAAAACATGGCTGGTAATTTTGAAAATGTTGGCTATGCGAAGCCAGGCAGACATGGTTTATACAATATTTTGATTATGGAAGAAAAACAGTCGATTATGGCACTTGGCGCTGGAAGTATCTCCAAGATGGTTTATGTGGATGGAAGAATTGAGCGGGCAGATAATGTGAAAGACCCTAAATTGTATATAGAACAGATTGAAGAAATGATTGCACGAAAGAGAAAACTTTTATTGGATGAAAAAGGAGAACTAAATGGCACTCAGTAAAAAACCAGTAACAGGCATGAAAGATATTTTACCACAGGAGATGGCAATCCGGGATTATCTGATTGGACAAATCAAAGAGACATATGGCAGATTCGGGTTTTCTTCCGTTGAAACACCCTGCGTGGAACATATAGAGAATCTGAGCAATAAACAGGGTGGAGAAAATGAGAAACTGATTTTTAAAATTTTAAAAAGAGGAGAAAAGTTAAACCTGGAAACTGCTGACTCAGAAGCTGATCTGGTAGACAGCGGATTGCGATATGATCTGACAGTTCCTCTTGCACGATATTTTGCTAACAATGCAGGGCAACTTCCGATGCCATTCAAGGCGCTACAGATTGGAAGTGTCTGGAGAGCCGACAGGCCACAGAAGGGAAGATTTCGTCAGTTTTATCAGTGTGACATTGATATTCTGGGAGAGTCCTCTAGTCTGGCAGAAATTGAATTGATGCTTGCAACAAGTACCTTGCTTGGGAAGGTGGGCTTTAGAGGATTTAAAATCAGAGTCAATGATAGAAAAATCTTAAAAGCGATGGCAAATTATAGTGGTTTCGAAGAGGCGCAACATGATACGGTATTTATCATTCTGGATAAAATGGATAAAATCGGAATCGATGGAGTTGCCAACGAACTTGTAGAAAGTGGATTTGCCCCAGAAGGAGTTGCAAAATATAGAACATTATTTGAAGAGATGACAGCGACAGCAGACCCCTTACTTTATCTGACTGAGAAGTTAAAGGAGTATATAGAGGAATCTGTAATGATCTCTTTAAAAGAAATGATCGAAAGTGTAATTACCTGTGCACAGGCAGATTTTGAAGTTTTGTTTGATCCAACCCTTGTTAGAGGAATGTCCTACTATACTGGTACTATTTTTGAAATGGAAATGCCCGAATTTGGAAGCAGTGTTGCAGGCGGTGGAAGATATGACCAGATGATTGGAAAGTTTACAGGCATAGAGACACCAGCGTGTGGATTTTCAATTGGATTTGAAAGAATTGTGACAATTTTACTCGACCAGGGATTTGTTCCACCGATGGAAAAAGCAAAAGTGGCTTATCTGGTGGAAAAGGAAGTGTCAGCAGATAAACTATGCACAATCTTAAAAGAGGCAGAAGAACAGAGAACGCAGGGAGTTCAGGTTCTGGTTGCCAAGATGAATAAAAATAAGAAATTTCAAAAAGAACAGCTTACAAAAGAAGGGTACCAGGAATTCAAAGAATTTTATCAAACCCCGCTCGTATAACAGAGTGAAATCAGGAGGAAAAAATGGCAGAGTCAATGAAGGGGACAAAAAGAACCCATAGATGTACAGAGATTACGAATCAGAATATTGGAGAGACCGTTACCGTGATGGGATGGGTTTCAAAACAGAGAAACAAAGGGGGACTGATTTTTGTTGATTTACGAGATAGATCAGGGCTTCTTCAGATTATTTTTGAAGAAAGTGATACGGCAAAAGAAACCTTTGAAAAAGCGGGAAGGCTTCGCAGTGAATTTGTGATCGCGGTAACAGGCCTTGTAGAAAAAAGAAGTGGTGCTGTCAATGATAATCTGGAAACAGGGGACATTGAAGTGCGTGCTCTTGAATTAAAAGTGTTATCAGAGGCAGAAACGCCACCGTTTCCAATCGAAGAGAATTCCAAGACAAAGGAAGAATTAAGATTAAAATATCGCTATCTGGATTTGAGAAGACCTGACCTGGCTCGTAATATTATGATGAGAAGCCATGTGGCTACAACAGTACGACTATTCCTTGCAAAGGAAGGATTCCTTGAAATAGAAACGCCGATGCTCACCAAGAGTACACCGGAAGGCGCAAGAGACTATTTGGTTCCAAGCCGGGTTCATCCAGGAGAATTTTATGCCCTGCCACAATCTCCTCAGCTGTTCAAGCAGTTACTTATGTGCTCAGGATATGACAGATACTTCCAGATTGTAAAGTGTTTCAGAGATGAGGATTTGCGTGCTGACAGACAGCCTGAATTCACCCAGATCGATATGGAACTTTCGTTTGTTGATGTAGATGATGTAATTGAAGTCAATGAGAAGCTGATCAAGAATGTGTTTTTGGAAACAATTGGGGTTGATGTAGCACTTCCAATTCCAAGAATTACCTGGATTGATGCCATGAATCGTTATGGTTCTGATAAGCCAGACACCAGATTTGGAATGGAACTTAGAGAGATTTCTAAATTGGTCGAATCTTGTGGTTTTTCAGTTTTCACTCAGGCGTTAGAGCAGGGTGGAAGTGTTCGTGGTATCAATGCGTCTGGCCAGGGTGAAATGCCAAGAAAGAAAATTGATGCACTGGTTGAGTTTGCAAAAGGATATGGCGCAAAAGGCCTAGCATATCTTGCGATTCAGGCGGATGGAAGCTTTAAATCTTCTTTTGCAAAGTTTATGACAGAAGAAGAAATGGCTGGCATTGTAGCTGAAATGGAAGGAAAACCAGGAGATCTACTTTTCTTTGCAGCAGATTGTAACAAAGTTGTGTGGGATGTCCTTGGCAATCTCAGACTTGAACTTGCAAGAAGTATGGGAATCCTTGATAAAAAGGAATATAATTTTGTATGGGTAACGGAGTTCCCTTTACTTGAGTGGAATGAAGAAGCAAATAGATTTTCCGCAATGCACCATCCGTTCACGATGCCAATGGATGAAGATCTTGCATTACTTGATACAGATCCAGGAAAAGTTCGTGCAAAAGCGTATGATATTGTATTAAACGGAACGGAACTTGGTGGAGGAAGTGTTCGAATCTTCCAGAGTGAAGTACAGGAAAAAATGTTCTCAGTACTCGGATTTACAAAAGAAGAAGCATATGAGCGTTTTGGATTTTTACTAAATGCTTTTAAATATGGAGTGCCTCCCCATGCAGGGCTTGCATATGGATTGGATCGTCTCGTTATGCTGATGGTGGGAGCGGACAGTATCAGGGAAGTCATCGCGTTTCCAAAAGTAAAAGATGCTTCCTGTCTGATGACGGATGCGCCAAATGTTGTGGACGAAGTACAGTTAGAGGAACTTTGTCTCAAGATAAAACGCCCTGCTCTTGATGATCTGGCATGATTAGGATTTATGCTGTAAACACAGATCAACTTGAGGAATCTTTACTTAGGGAGACTTATCATAGAATGCCTTTGGAACGAAGAACCAAAACAGACTCCTACCGGCAGGAAATGGATAAAAAGAGAAGCATTGCTGCATTCTATTTATTAGAGAAAGCATGGATGGAACATCAAAAAAGCGGGACACAGGAAGAGCTTCAATTAGCCTATTCGGAGTTTGGGAAACCTTATTTACCTGATTTCCCGGAGTTTCATTTTTCAATTTCCCATTCAGGAAAAATCGCAATCTGTGCATCCTGTGAAACAGGGGAAATTGGAATTGATATCCAATTGATCAAAGAGACACGACTTGGACTTGCAGAGAGATTTTTTACGAAGTTGGAAAGAGAAGAGCTCGAAGAGCTACCGCTTGGAAAAGAACGAGACAGGCAGTTTGCGAAAATCTGGACTATGAAGGAAAGCTACCTTAAATATTCCGGACGGGGTATGAGAGTAGAACTTTCGAAATTTTATCAGGAACAGCATACCGGCTGGATTCTGGAGGAACAACAAAGAAGAGCATATGTATCTCATTTTGAAAATTTCGAGGGATATCTGCTTGCAGTCTGTCAGAAGGACGCAGAAGGGGAATGCATATTTATACCATTTTAGAGTAAAATAAATACAATTAATCGATGTTTTGGTTCTGTAAATGCATTAATTTACAGAATCAAAACATTTTTTTACATTTATAGTACATAAGTACTATTATTTGTTATAATGGGAAAAGCCAATCAGGCAAGTGTTAACAACGGTTTGAATCCCTGTCATTCTCATATCAGCAAATCTAAAATACAGTATGTATTTCTTCTTAGGGTTATCAGGGGTACCTTTCTTTTTTTCTTACTGACAGGGGATTCATCCGACAAAAATAAATGCAGAACAGGTGAGAGAAAATGCTTAGAATTGCAATCTGTGATGATGATCAAGAGGCAATCCGACAAACGGAGTTGATTCTGGATCAAAACAAACAATATGTCAGAGAGTATGAATCTTTTTCAGGAAGTATCGATTTACTAGCCTATCTGGATAAAAGTAAGTCCAGGTTCGACCTCTATCTGTTGGATATCGGACTACCTGAAATAAATGGAATAGAACTTGCTAAAAACATCAGGCGTCATGATTTTAGTGCCTTTATTGTATTTCAGACATCTTATAGAGAGTATATGGAAGAGGCATTTGAACTTACCACATTTCAATATCTGCTCAAACCAATCGCAGAGGATAGGCTTAAGACGGTTGTAATAAAAGCTTCGAGATATTTAAGTGTTTTAAAGAGAAGATTCCAGTTCGTTTCAAAGAAGGAATTTGTAAGTGTTTTATGTAACGAAATTCTATATTTTGAGAAAAATAAAAGAAAGGTCATCATCCACACAGGGACAACAATCTATGAAACCTACATGACCTCTGCAGAAATCATGGAACAGCTGAATCCGGATGTCTTTTTTAGTATCTGTCACTCCTATATTGTAAATATGGAATATATTAAAACGATAAGAAAGAATGAAGTGATTCTGTATAATGATATGGTTCTACATTTTAGCCGGGAAAAAAGAAAAGATATCCTGTCTAAAATGAAACTATTAATTGAGGTGAAATAGCGATGCACTGGTGGTTTGCAATTGCAGATTATGCTCTGCTTATTTGTTTTTTTGAAAAACTTTCTGAAAGAAAGAGAATCAGTGGATTT
>CANRNK010000152.1 GCA_947631985.1 uncultured Lachnospiraceae bacterium
CTTGTAATATATTTATTCTCATTTTTATCTCCTAATGAAAAATCAAGTTAATGATTATAGAAAGGAATCATTTTCAGCATAAATAAAAACTGTTGCAATTGCAACAGTTTTTATTTGCTTATCTGATAGAATCAGTAATTGTTGGAAAAAAAAGGAGAATCATATGGAACCATATAGTATATTTAGAGATTTAGCGATTATCATTGTTTTTGCAAAAGTATTTGGAATTATAGCACGGAAATTGAAAGCGCCACAGGTGGTTGGTGAGATTGTGGCAGGACTTATTATTGGTCCTAGCATATTGGGCCTTGTGCAACAGACAGATGTTTTGATACAGATGGCAGAAATCGGCGTTATTCTTCTTATGTTTCAGGCAGGACTTGAAACTGATATCCGAGAGCTATTAAAAACTGGACTGATTGCGTTTGCGATTGCTTGCGCAGGTGTATTTGTACCGCTTTTGGGTGGAACCATTTTATATTTGCTCTACTATGGAGCGGGTGGTGTTGGAAATGAGAATTTTTATACCGCAATTTTTATGGGATGTATTTTATCAGCAACATCAGTAAGTATTACCGTTCAAACCTTGAAAGAAATGGGGAAACTAAAGGGAAGAGTGGGAACTACAATACTAAGTGCAGCAATTATTGACGATGTAATAGGGATTTTATTACTAACATTTATAATTGGTTTTAAAAATCCAGAAATAAAACCGGGAACGGTAGTGCTGAATACAATCTTGTTTTTTTTCTTTGCGATTATTTTAGGGTTGCTGGTTTTCGTTATTTTTAAGAAGATGAACACGAGATATCCTCATACAAGGAGAATTCCAATTCTTAGCCTTGCATTGTGTCTTGGATTGGCCTATATTGCAGAAAAATATTTTGGAATAGCAGATATAACGGGTGCCTATATTGCAGGAATTATATTATGTAGTATTAGTGATTCGCAGTATGTGGCAAGAAAAATGGATATTAATTCTTATATGATTTTTGGACCTGTGTTTTTTGCAAGTATTGGATTAAAGACCAACATTGGAAACACATCAATCGGAGTGATTGGCTTTTCTATTTTGTTTGTTCTTGTTGGATTGCTTACAAAGATTATAGGTTGTGGAGTTACAGCAAGTGCGTGTAAATTTGACAAAAGGGAGTCTTTGAAAATTGGAATTGGAATGATGACTCGTGGAGAGGTCGCCTTGATTATGGCACAAAAAGGATTGTCTGTTGGGTTGCTTGCACCAGTTTATTTTACTTCTGTAATTTTACTAATAATTGTTTCTTCCATATCGACACCAGTTTTTCTGAAATTTCTATATTCGAGAGAGGTAAGCAGCGGATCGGAACATTGATCTGCTGCTATTTTTTGCAAGTAGAGAGCTTTATGTTATAATAAGTACAAGTTAGATAGCAGAGTGAAATCAAACACAGGAGGATAGAATAATTTGATATGGGAAAAGTTTACAGATAATTTAAAAGCGGTTATTCCAATTATAGTGATTGTCAGTATGTTGCATTTTTTTCTGGTTCCTTTGGGAATGAATTTGTTTCTTCGGTTCTTAATTGGTTCACTTTTGGTCATTGTAGGTCTTACGATTTTCTTGTTGGGAGTAGAGATTGGCATTACGCCTCTTGGCTCGTTAACAGGAAATATGCTGGCAAAGTCAAATAAAGTAAGAATCGTTATCGTTGCAGGACTGACTTTTGGCTTCTTCATCTCAATTGCAGAACCGGGACTCATGGTCCTTGCCAATCAGGTAAATGGAGTGACAGGTGGATCCATTTCAGGAATTACGATTTTGATCACGGTATCGATTGGGCTTGCAGTCATGCTGGCGGTTGGTTTTTTCAGAGTCTTCTATAATATCCCCTTGTATCTGATTTTGATCGTACTTTACACGATTATTTTTGTCATGGCACTTTTTACATCAAGAGAATTTCTTGCGATTTCCTTCGATGCGTCGGGGTCTACAACAGGAATACTGGCAGTTCCTTTTATTCTGGCACTTTCACTTGGTATTTCTTCAATGAAAAAAGATAGTAAAGCCTCAGAAAAAGATAGTTTTGGTCTAGTGGCAATTGCATCAACCGGTGCAATTATTTCGGTTATGCTACTCAGTATGATAAAGGGACCTTCGAAAATGGAGGCACCTGTTGTGACGGCCATCGTATTGAACCATAGCATGTTTGGACCATTTCAGGCTGTTTTGAAGCAGTGTATCCAGGATGGGATTGTGGCCTTATTTCCACTTTTACTTATTTTTCTGGTTTTGAATTATGGGGCTTTTCATCTGAAAAAAAGAGCATTTCATAGAATCATAATGGGATTTATTTATGCATTTTTAGGCTTGGTCATCTTCATGATTGGTGTGAACGGCGCCTTTATGGAAGTGGGAACTACACTTGGACAAAGCCTTGCGTTATTAGAACAAAAATGGGTCATTGTTGCTGTTGGATTCGTACTGGGAGTTGTAACGATTCTTGCAGAACCGGCAGTATTTGTCTTAACACGGCAGATTGAAGAGGTTACCAGTGGATATGTCAGCAGAAAAGCAGTGTTGCTTCCCTTATCCCTTGGAGTTGGCATTGCGGTTGCATTAGCCATTTTACGAATTCTAACGCCGGACCTACAATTATGGCATTATTTATTACCTGGATACCTTTTGTGTATTCTGTTAATGTTTCTTGCACCTAAGATTTTTGTAGGGATGGCCTTTGATGCAGGAGGAGTTGCAACTGGACCAATGACGGCAACTTTTATCCTGGCATTTACTCAGGGAGCTGCCAATGCATTTGAAGGAGCAGATCTACTTGCAGATGGATTTGGCATGATCGCCATGGTAGCAATGACACCGATTATTACATTACAGATTCTGGGCGTCGTATTTAGATGGAAGGCCTCCAGGAAAGGAGATAAAAAAGCATGAATACATTTCAGTCATTTGAACTAGTATATGTCATTGTAAAATCAGGCATGGGAACGAAAGTGCTAAAGGCAGCGAAGGAATTTGGATTTCGTGGAGGTACCATTTGTCTGGGCAGGGGAACAATATCGCATAAAATCCTGAGTTTCCTAGCGATTGAAGATACAAGAAAAGAGATTCTTTTATTTGGAGCAGATGGGGAAACTGCACAGGAGGCGATGGAGAAACTCTCTCGGAAATTCAAATTTGAAAAGCCATATCATGGCATAGCATTTGCGACTGCAGCCAGTCGAATTGTTGGAATGAGTTGTTATCTGGGAGATCATGTTGGAGAGGAAGAGACAAAAATGGAAAAAATATATTATCAGAATATCATTACAATTGTAAACAAAGGAAAAGCAGAAGAAGTGATAGAAGCCGCACAGCTTGCAGGTTCAAAAGGTGGAACGATTATCAATGCGAGAGGATCGGGAGTTCATGAAACCAGTAAAGTTTTTCACATGGAGATTGAGCCGGAAAAAGAAATGATTATGATTCTTGCAAAAAGAGAAGAGACAGAAGCAATTGTAAAAGCAATTAGTGAGAGCCAGCAGTTAGACCAGCCAGGAAATGGAATTGTATTTGTTCAAAATGTAGAGAGAACATATGGGATTTATGAATCATGACTTGTATGGAAAAGAATCAAAATAAGAAAATTTGTATGGCAAACCGCACTGAATGTTTAGAAAATATTGAAATAATTTAGAATATACAATATAATATAACCACATTGTGAAGTTTGGGGTCACAAAAGTAGATGAAATGGGGTTATTTATATGAGAGAAGCATGGTTAGACAGACTAAAAGGGTTACTGATCATAACCGTAGTAATCGGGCATATCCTGCCCGGACCGTACAATACATTAGAGAATTGGCCAAGTTATATTTATTTGTTCCATATGCCGGCTTTTTTCATGATTAGTGGTTACCTGATCAAAGAAAAAAAACAGGGGTTTTTCACATCAGTTTTGGCCAAAGCAAAACGCACATTACTGCCCTATGTTATTTACCTGTTGCTAATCGCAGGAACTCAGGTAGTATGGGCGTTTGTCAAGAATCCCAAATTTTATTTTGCAAAAAAGAATTTGAAATTATTTTTTTATGGAGGCCAGGACCTGAACGCTTTTCATTGTGGTGCTCTTTGGTTTTTATCCTGTTCCTTTTTTGTTTTTTTGTTTTTCTATCTGATTGAAAAATGTCTCCCTTTTAAATGGTTAAAGTATGTTGCATTTATCTTACTATGGATCATTTCTCACGTTCAAAGCATGTTTTTCATAGAAGGCACGGGCCCTTCGTTCTTATTATGGGACGTTGCTTTCATCGGCTGCGTTTATCTTGCAATGGGATATTACTGGAAGAAATATATTTTTGATAAAAGAGTAGTAATTGCTTCGATTTTGGTTCTGACAGCATTTTTCATTGTCAGAATATCAGGAATAAGCGAGTATATCAATGGATTTGCAATTGAATTATGGTCACATACCTACCGTTATCCAATTCTTGACTTACTCATTCCAATTTCAGGATTCGTAATATTGGCCAACCTCATGAAATTAATTCCAGAAGGAACCTGTTCTAATCTGCTTTCGGATATTGGGAAATACACGCTTCCAATTATGGCAATACACCAGATTATTTTGTTCTTGCTACGAAATGCCAAGATAGAACAGCCACTCATTCTCTGGGCAGCAGGCGTTATCGTGCCATATTTCATTGGGAAATTAATCATTCAAAAAGTAAAAATACTAAGGAACAGTATGCTGTAGAGTTGTTTCAAGGCTACTGAAGTCAAAGCCAATTTCGGATAACATATTGACATAGAGGAGTAGTTCTTCTCTGGAATTGATTTCTAACTTTACAAAAATATGTTTTGTATGCGTTTTAATCGTATTGATACTTAAATAAAGAGTGTCTGCAATCTCTTTCCCAGACAATCCCTGTGCATAGAGTTGGAATACGCTTTGCTGTGCGGGAGTCAGAGATTTTGCTCTATCAACGAATTGTTCCAGAGAAGCAATTTTGCTCTTTTCCTGTTCTGCTTTCAAAATCAAATCTTTTTTATATTCAGCAAGATAGGACAGAAGCCCATCTAATTCCAGAATATTGGTTTTAGGGGCTTCTTCTTCTGTAGAAGCACGTATCATATCAATGCTTTGCGAAATCGGGCGTAGATAATGATTGCTGAACAAAATTGAGATCATAATGCCAAGGGATACAAGTAAAAGAAGCAGAAAAATCAGAAAAACATTAAAATCGGTAATCGTAGTTACAATATCCTTGCGAGGAACCAGTACGCCAGCCATATATTCACGGATTTCGTAAGGGGATCCTTCTGGGTATAGCTGAATGTTCTGATGAAATCCCAGAAACTCAGTTTCGTTTTTATCGTAATAGCGATATGTCCGCTGATTGCGGCAGCCAGATAAGACACACAGATTTTTTCAATGGTTTTATCAGTGTAATTTATGGTGCCAT
>CANRNK010000153.1 GCA_947631985.1 uncultured Lachnospiraceae bacterium
GAGATTGTAATTAAGAATTTTCAGAATAAACTTTATCAATATTTTATTGTTTCTAGATTGACAAATGGATATTATATTACTATACTAAACCTATAGTTAGATATAACTAACCAATGTGAATTAATCTTGTGAACTCCATGAACTTTAGGAAGCCGGACGGGAACCGGTTTCCGGAGGGAACAAAACAAAGAGAACGAGAAAGGTGGTAGTTTTATGAATTATCTGGAAATTGAGAAAGTGATTGGAAGAGAAATTATTGACTCGAGAGGAAACCCTACAGTTGAGGCTGAGGTTTATTTAATAGATGGTACTGTAGGAAGAGGGGCGGCACCAAGTGGTGCTTCCACAGGAATTTTTGAAGCACTGGAACTTAGAGATGGGGATAAGAACAGGTTTGGTGGAAAAGGGGTCAAAAAAGCGGTAGAGAATATTAATACCGTAATCAATGATGTACTGAATGGTGTAAACGCAGGAGATACTTATGCAGTTGACGACGCTATGATAAAAGCAGATGGAACCAAAGATAAATCAAACCTTGGCGCCAATGCTATCTTAGCAGTTTCCATTGCAGCAGCGAGAGCAGCAGCCAATGCTCTTGAAATGCCATTATATAGATTCCTCGGAGGAGTATCTGGGAACAAACTCCCGGTACCTATGATGAACATTTTAAACGGTGGTGCCCATGCAGCGAATACAGTTGACGTACAGGAATTTATGATTATGCCTGTAGGTGCATCCAGCTTCAAAGAGGGATTAAGACAGTGTACAGAAGTATTCCATGCACTTGCATCCGGACTGAAGGCAAGAGGACTTTCTACAGCAGTTGGAGATGAAGGTGGGTTTGCACCCGATCTGGAAAGTGATGAAGAGACCATTGAAGTCATCCTGGAGGCTGTGAAAAAGGCCGGATACGAGCCAGGGAAAGACTTTATGATTGCAATCGATGCAGCATCGAGTGAATGGAAGGGAAGTAAGATTGGAGAATATGTGCTTCCAAAAGCTAAGAAAACCATGTCTACAGATGAATTGATTGCACACTGGAAAGGATTATGTGACACATATCCCATTATCTCGATTGAGGATGCATTAGATGAAGAGGATTGGGAAGGCTGGAAGAAACTAACAGAGGTTCTTGGCGATAGAGTACAACTTGTTGGAGATGATTTGTTTGTAACGAATACAGAGAGATTAAAAAGAGGGATTGACTCAAATTGTGGGAATTCCATTTTAATCAAATTAAATCAGATTGGTTCTGTTTCAGAAACACTTGAGGCAATCAAAATGGCTCACAAAGCTGGATTTACCGCTATTTCATCCCATCGTTCAGGGGAAACAGAAGATACGACCATTGCAGACCTTGCAGTGGCACTGAATACATGTCAGATTAAAACTGGTGCGCCAAGCAGAAGTGAACGAGTTGCAAAATACAATCAATTATTACGCATTGAGGAAGAGCTTGGAGTTGCAGCGGTGTATCCTGGCAGAAATGCCTTTAACGTATAGAAAACTTATTAAAATTAAAATAGAAAGTCCGTATGGCAGGAGAGTAAGATCTCCTGCCATATTCTGTCTTGTGTCTCTTTTCATGAAGTGATATAATTCCTGAATTGATGAAGAGTTACGGCATAGGATGAAAAGGCAGGAATGAGGATGAAAAGACTAATAGGAACAAAACAATTTTATAGATCGATTTTGATGATTGCGATTCCAATTATAATACAGAATGCAATTATGAACTTCGTCAATCTTCTTGATAATATTATGATAGGCCAGGTTGGAACCGCACAGATGTCAGGGGTCGCGATTA
Organism: uncultured Lachnospiraceae bacterium; assembly: GCA_947631985.1. Taxonomy (GTDB): domain Bacteria; phylum Bacillota; class Clostridia; order Lachnospirales; family Lachnospiraceae; genus SZUA-378. The sequence continues at coordinate 1,808 of CANRNK010000153.1, forward strand.
CCAACCAGCTGATGTTTGTTTATAATGTAACCATATTTGGCGCGGTTTCAGGTGCCGGGATTTTTGGTGCACAGTTTTTTGGATCTGGGAATCAGGAAGGACTTCGAAATACCTTTCGTTTCAAGATTTTATCCTGTATCCTGGTTGGAATTGCTACAATTGTTTTGTTTGGATTCGGTGGTGATCAGCTGATTTCCTTTTATCTAAATGAGAACAACGATGCAGCAAGTATTCGTGAAACACTTCAATTTGGCAGACAATATTTAAACATTATGATCCTCGGACTCATTCCGTTTGCAATTTCTGGTGCCTATTCCAGTACGATTCGGGAGACGGGCGAGACAGTTGTACCAATGATTTCAAGTATTTCCGCTGTCTTAACGAATTTTGTATTTAACTATATTTTAATCTTTGGTATGTTTGGAGCTCCAAAGCTTGGGGTTCAGGGCGCAGCAATTGCAACAGTGTTATCAAGGTTTGTCGAACTTGCGGTTTTACTGGTTTGGACACACCGGAACCGGGAAAGGAACCAGTTCATACAAAAAGCATATAGGTCTTTTCGTATTCCGAAGGAGCTTGCAGGCAAGATTATTCTGAAGGGAACGCCCCTTCTTGTGAATGAATTTCTCTGGGCAGGTGGGATGGCGATGATGATGCAAAACTATTCTGTCAGAGGTCTGGATACCGTTGCTGCGATGAATATTTCCAATACGGTTGCCAATGTATTTAATATTGTATTTCTTGCGATGGGCAATGTAATTGCGATTGTAGTTGGACAACTGCTAGGTGCTGGCAAGATGAAAGAAGCAAAGCAGACGGCAGGAAAACTGATCTTCATGTCAGTTGTGATGAGTACGATGATGGGGCTGCTCATGCTTCTCATTGCACCGTTCTTTCCACAGATTTATAATACAACAGAGGAAATCAGAAGTCTTGCAACCAAATTCATTATTGTCCCAGCTATTTGTATGCCGATGTATGCATTTATGCATGCAAGTTACTTCACGCTCCGTTCAGGAGGAAATACGGTCATAACGTTTCTATTTGACAGTGCCTTTGTATGGGTGGTAAGTATTCCGTTAGCTTATGTCTTGTCGAGATATACGGTTCTTAATATTGTTTTTGTATATCTGTTTTGTCAACTCATAGAGATTTTAAAATGTATCTTAGGGTATATTCTGGTGAAAAAAGGGGTATGGCTGAACAATATGGTGGAACAGCGAATAGTTGAGACACAATCTTGAAGTTGTCAGAACAAGAAATTAAGGATTGAAAAGTCTGTGCATTTAAAATGCATGGACTTTTTTGTGAAAAGAGTGTAAAAAGTACATTGCTTTAGACCAAAAAGTGCATAGATTCCCGTCCCTTCTTTTGCTAGTATAAATGCAAGGTAGCAAAAAAGAATCACGAAAACTTTGGAGGGTTAGCACGATGAAAGAAAGAGCAATGGATGTAAAACTTGTTGTAAGACCAATCGTAGGATGTCTGACACATTCACATTTTTGGGAAGGACCATGTAGAGCCGGACACCGTGAAAATATGACAACAGAGGCAGAAAATGCAGCAGCAGATGCAGCGTTTTCAAAAGCAAAAGAAGACTTAAAAAGAGCAACGGATAAAATAAAATTTCTGGATGCAATTGACGCCAGATATGATGAGAAATTTGTTGTAGGAAGAGATGTCTTTTCCCAGATTGAAGAAGATATGGATCAAGTAGACTTTTTCCTCTGCATGAACTGGAGAATTCCAAAACTGGAGAGGTATAAAAAACCAATCGTAATTATGCAAAATGGGAATGAAGGAATTGACTTTTCGGCATATTGCAGATCGATTGGACTAGAAACATACGTGGCAATGGATCTTCAGGATTTAAATGAAATAGCAGAGTTGTTGTGGGTGAGAAAAGCAGTTGCGAACACAAGAGCGCTCGTACTTACTGCTGGTGGTCAGCCAACGTTTGGAATTCAGAGTCTGATCAGAGATCCCGAGATCATTCGTCAGAAATATGGATTTGAAGTCATTAAACTGCCATTTCATGATATCTTTAAGTATATGGATCAGATTACAGACGAAGAAGCACAACCGATTGCAGATCGTATTGTAAATGGATCTAAAGAAACCAAAGTAAATGTGGACTGGTTTATCAATGATATTAAATACTATCTTGCAGCGAAAAAAATGATGGATGTGTATGATTGCAATGCTTTTTCAACGGCATGTCATGAATTATGTACCTCCGAAATTCCACAGAATAGAAAATTCACACCTTGTGTCTGCCATTCATTGTTGAAAGATGAAGGAATTCCAAGCGGATGTGAAGAAGATTTAAATGCAATGCTTGCAATGAGTATTATGCAGTATGCGGCGAATAGACCTGCATTTATGGGAAATCCTAACCATGAGACAGATGAACTGCTCCGAATTCATCATGCGGTACCGGCACTGTGCATGAATGGATTTGGAACACAGCCACTTGAATATAAGCTTTGGGCATTTACTGGACAGGGATTTGGCGGTAAGCTTCAGGTAGACTTCACGGAAAACAAAGAAGATGCAGTGACACTTGCGAGATTCAACCCACAGGGCAACACAATGTGTGTGAAAACTGGAGAAGTAATCCGTTCTGAATTTGATGAAGTGTATTGCAGTCCTTATTATTTCATCAAAATGGATGATGCAAGAGGCTATATGCATAATCTGGCAAGCTTTGGACATCATCAGGTTTTAATCTTTGGTGATTATTCCAAACTGCTTAAAAAAATAGCAAAAGTAATGGGATTTGAAATCTTAGAAGGCTAAATAGAAATCAATCATGATAATTTTGATGGAATACATGCGAAACATGTAGATGGAGATCAAAATGGTTTATTTAAACAATGCAGCAACTTCATATCCAAAACCGCAGCGTGTGCTTGATGCACATGCTGCGACATTAAAAAACCCGCCTTCAGGACAGTTTCGAAGTTCGGGTTTTTTTCAAAAATCAGATCCTGTGATGTCCTGCAAAAGGGCGTTATCTGAACTTCTTGGGATTCCAGATGCGGACAGAATTTTCTTTTCTTCTGGGGCAACCGACTCTTCTAATAAAGTAATCTATGGTCTGAATCTATCCCAAATGCAGATACTGACGACAGTAACGGAGCACAATAGTATACTGCGTCCTCTATACAATCATCAGGGAATCAAACCTGATCAGATCCATCTGATTGGCTGCAATTCACTTGGGCGAATCAATCTTTTGGAACTGGAGAGTATGGCGAAAAAGAGCAATGCAGGAATTGTGATTGTGAACCATTGTTCGAATGTGACAGGTATGGTACAGGATCTGGAGCAGATTGGAATTCTCTGCAGACAGAATCATTTACTTTTTATGGTTGATGCATCTCAGAGTGCGGGTTGTATTCCAATTGATGTGGAGAAGCTTGGAATTGATATTCTGATTTTGACAGGGCACAAGAGCTTATTCGGAATACAAGGAACTGGAGCTCATTATGTAAAAAAGGATCTTTTTTTCAGACCGCTTCTATTTGGGGGCACTGGGAAGGACAGCTCGAAACTTCATTATGAAAAGGATGAATATGAATATGAAGTGGGAACACAGAACATACCGGGTATCGTGGCCTTAC
>CANRNK010000154.1 GCA_947631985.1 uncultured Lachnospiraceae bacterium
AAACAACAGGAAGAGAGTCTGGAAGACTGGTATAAGATTACCTTACACAGACTGGTACAGATTACAAAGCGGGCAGCTTCAAAATATACAAGGTCAAAAGTGAGAAAAGCATTACCGAAAGATTTTGCTTATATTATAGAAGAGTTAATTACCGAGAAGGATGAAATACAGGACAAAGAAGCATATTATCACGAGATTATTCATACGATTATTCGAATTGGAAGGGCTGAGGAATTTATTGTTGCACTCAGTCATTTGATCCAGAGACTTGTCATAGACCACCTACACATTGTGGGGGATGTATATGACAGAGGACCAGGTCCACATATTATTCTGGATACCTTGAGAAAGTACCATTCGATAGATGTTCAATGGGGAAATCATGATATTGTATGGATGGGTGCGGCGAGCGGCCACTTAGCTTGTATCGCAAATGTTGTGAGGATGTCAGCAAGATATGGCAATCTGGATACCTTAGAAGAGGGATATGGGATTAACCTGATTCCACTCGCAACGTTTGCGATGGAACAGTATGCAGATGTGAATTGTGACGCATTTTCCATAAAATATAACACAGACTATAACACAAAAGATTTGAGCCTTGACATGAAAATGCACAAGGCAATGACAGTAATTCAGTTCAAACTGGAAGGTCAGCTTATGATCAGACGGCCTGAATTTGGGATGCAGGACAGGTTACTTCTGGATAAAATCAATTATCAGGACAAGACAATTACAATCAGGGGCGTTACTTACGCGCTTAGAGATACGGAATTTCCAACGGTGGATCCACAAAATCCGTATGAACTCACCCTGGAAGAACAACAATTAATGGAACGACTGCGACAGGCATTTGTAAGATGTGAAAAATTACAAAAGCATGTCAGATTTTTATTTTCAAAGGGAAGTCTCTACAAGGTATATAACTCGAATCTGTTATATCATGGTTGTGTACCAATGGAAGAAGATGGAAGCTTTAGTAAAGTTACAATTTTTGGAAAAGAATATCATGGAAAAGAATTGTATGACGTACTTGAGAGCTATGCAAGAAAAGGATACTTTGCAACACAGGATCCTGCAGAAATGCAAAGAGGTCAGGATATCATATGGTATATCTGGAGTGGACCGATTTCTCCGGTATTTGGCAAAGACAGAATGACTACCTTTGAACGTTATTTTATAGCGGACAAACAGTCACATGTAGAGGTCAAAAATCATTATTACATGTTATACAATCAAGAGGAAACACTAAACCGAATTCTGGTGGAGTTTGGATTGAATACAGAAAAGTCACATATCATCAATGGACATGTACCTGTTGAGTTAAAAAAAGGAGAATCTCCTATGAAATGCGGAGGAAAGCTTCTGATTATTGATGGTGGTTTTTCCAAAGCGTATCAGAGCAAGACAGGAATTGCAGGCTATACCTTAGTATCTAATTCACATGGAATGAGTTTGGTGGCACATGAGCCGTTTGAATCAACCGAAGCAGCAATTCTAAAGGAATCAGATATTTTTTCAGATAACATCATTGTAGAAACTTCACTCTATATAAAAAGAGTCGCAGAAACCGATATTGGAACTGAGATTAAAGACCGGATTAATCAGCTTGAAAAGCTTTTAGAAGCATATCGTGAAGGCGTATTACCTGAAAAAGCAGTTTAATCAAAGCAATGTCAGACTTTTTAGGAGAATGCAGAAAGGAATGGTTATTAAGATGGAATTCAGACCCTGTATCGACATTCATAATGGGAAGGTCAAACAGATCGTCGGAGGAAGCCTGACAGATCAGGACAATGGGGCAGAAGAGAATTTTGTTTCAGAGTATGATGCTGCCTATTATGCTGAACTGTACAAAAGCAAGAATCTAAAAGGTGGACATATTATTTTGCTTAATCCGCCAAGTAGTGCATATTATGAAGAGACAAAAAAACAGGCATTGCAGGCATTAAGTGTTTTTCCAGGAGGATTTCAGGCTGGGGGAGGGATTACGGCTGATAATGCAGGTGTTTATCTGGATGCAGGAGCTTCCCATGTGATTGTAACATCATATGTTTTTCGGGATGGCATAATACAATTTCAAAATTTACTAAAGCTGCTACGTGAAGTGGGGCAGAATCACCTGGTTCTTGATTTGAGTTGTCGCAAAAAAGATGGCAATTATTATATCATGACGGATAGATGGCAGAATTTCACAAATGTTATGCTAAATCAGGATACGCTTGATCAGCTTGCATCCTATTGTAGTGAATTTTTGGTACATGCAGTGGATGTGGAAGGAAAGTCAGAAGGCGTAGAAGAGGAATTGCTTGGAATGCTAGGTGAGTGGAATAAGATTCCAATCACCTATGCAGGTGGTATTCACACCTATGATGATATCAGTAAGATTAAGTTGCTTGGGAAAAAGAAAATAAATATAACAATAGGAAGTGCGTTGAATCTTTTTGGAGGAAACCTTGAATTTGATCGCGTGATACAAACAATTAGAGATTAAAAAAAGAACCAGTCTATTAAGACTGGTTCGTTCTTTAATCCGTTAAAACAATATTGCGAATTTCTAAATAAAATATACATTATATTTAAGAAAAGGCACATCGAAAAACTGATTAAATGTGTTATGGTTCAGAACTTGATTAGCATTTAATTACATTAACTGCCTGAGGTCCTTTTTCTCCGTTGATTACTTCGAATTCTACAGCAGCGCCTTCATCTAAAGATTTGAAGCCATCCATTGCTAATCCTGAGTAGTGAACGAATACATCATTTCCCTGTTCGTCTGAAATAAAGCCATAACCTTTTTGATTGTTGAACCATTTTACTGTACCTTTGTTCATTCTAAAATCCTCCAAATAAAAATTGATATTGTGTTGTTATTTACAACAATTAAAGGATAACACAAGGTATAAAAAATGTAAAGATAAAAATAATTTTTTTAAAATAATAGGATAGACAGATTTATTGTGATAAAATAGAGAAATGTCATAACAATAATGTGAATTTGTGAGGAGGCTACCAAATGGACGGCGATAGAAGAAGAATTGAAATTTTAAGACAATTACAGAACAGTGAACAGGCAATTTCTGGAACTGGTCTGGCAGAAAAACTTGGTGTCAGCAGACAGGTTATTGTACAGGACATTGCATTATTAAGGGCTATCAACAAGAATATTCTGTCAACAAACAAAGGGTATGTACTGTTTCAGGGAAATAAGCAGAACAGTAAATGGAAAAGAAGCTTTAAAGTAAAACATCAGGAAGAGGGCATTCTTGAAGAGTTGTTTCTTGTGGTTGATTTGGGTGGCAGATTCCTTGATGTAGTTGTGGAACATCCGATTTATGGACAAATCACCGTTGATTTGATTATTAATAACCGAAAAGATGCAGAAAAATTTGTTGAGCAAATCAAAACAAATAAAACAAAACCATTAAATGAACTGACAGGTGGAGTTCATTATCATACCATTGAGGCAGATTGCGAAGAAGTCCTAAATGAAATTGAAAGAGAACTTAGCCAAAAAGGGTACTTGCTAAGTTAAAATAAATATGCTATCCTCACGTAGTGACAAGACAGGTGTATATTCAGTAAATAGCCAAAAAACTGAAGGCTAGTGTGAAAGTATGATTTTTCACATGTTTTGAGGAGAGGAGCAAAATTTATATGAGTAAAATTAAAAATGCATTGAACCGGATTTTTATTGATGGACTTGGAGGGATGGCAACCGGTCTATTTGCAACACTGATCGTAGGTACCATCATTCAACAGATTGCAAACTTTGTTCCAGGAACAATAGGTTCATCCTTGTTTCTGATTGGAAAAGCAGCAGCAGCCATTACCGGAGCCGGAATTGGATGTGGTGTTGCAATTAAATTCAAAGAATCACCACTTGTAACAATATCAGCGGCAGCGGCAGGGATGACAGGTGCGTTTGCAGCTAAAATTATAGGTGGCACTTTTTTTGTGGATGGTGTAGTTGTTCTTGCAGGACCTGGAGAACCGCTTGGAGCGTTTATTGCTGCACTAACAGCCATTTATGCAGGGCATCTGGTCTCGGGAAAAACCAAGGTTGATATCCTGGTGACACCACTTGTTTCAATTATATCTGGTGCATGTGTGGGATTAATACTGGGACCACCGATTTCTAACTTTATGAATGCAATTGGAAGCATCATCAATTGGGGGACGGAACAGGCACCATTTTTAATGGGTATCATTGTATCTGTTGTTATGGGGATTGTACTGACTCTTCCAATCAGTTCTGCAGCATTGGGAATCATTTTGAATCTGTCCGGACTTGCGGCAGGGGCTGCAACAGTAGGATGTTGTGCAAACATGGTTGGCTTTGCAGTAGCAAGTTACCGTGATAATAAAGTGAATGGCCTTCTCGCACAGGGACTGGGTACCAGCATGCTTCAAATTGGCAATATAGTGAAAAAACCGGTAATCTGGTTACCAGCAATCGTAGCCAGTGCAGTTTTGGGGCCGATTGCAACTATGGTATTTGGGATGACGAATAATGCGACAGGCTCTGGAATGGGAACATCTGGACTGGTTGGCCAGATTACAACTTACCAGACAATGATTCAAACAGAAAGTGCTGGAATCGTGCTTGTAAAGATTGCACTCCTTCATTTTATCCTGCCAGCAGTGCTTGCTGGAGGAACTGCTTTGATCATGCGAAAAAAAGCAATCCTTAAGGATGGAGATATGAAACTATCAGTATAACTTTTGTATAAATTCTATTAAAAATGCACAAAAAATTAAGAAAAGATTAAGAAAATGTTGTTAATATAGGTCACCTGTGGTAAAATAAAAAAAGTTTACCGGAGGTGACTTTTTATGCAAAGAAAAAAGGATAAAGTGGGTACCCTGTTTTTGAATCACAAGAAAACCAGGAATCAAGGACGGTATACATTAATGCTTGTGCCTGAAGGAACAAAAAGAGAAACCCGAAGAATTCGCATTCAATCACGAACAATCTGGACATTACTCAGTTTTGGTGCTCTTATTTTGGCATTATTGACTGGATTCGGAGTATATGGCTTGCGAAATATTGCGGAAGAATCTGCTATTTTAATAAAAACACAGTCTGCGATGAATGCGATGAAGCAGGAAAATGAAGAGTTGATTCTTGCCAATGAAGAATTAAACAACAAAGTAACCATTCTAAGTGATACCATTAATCAAAAGGTAGAAGAAGAAGCAGTGGTGAAGGCGGAACAAGAAGAGCAAAGTATTCCGAAGGGATTTCCGTTAAGTGGGACGGCAACAGTGATAGAAGCAAATGCAAATGAGGCAGCAGGGGAAGGTGCAATCGTTATTCCAATGGTTATCTTTGAAGCCGCTGCTGGAACAAATGTAATTGCAGCTGGAGATGGAACTGTGGTATATTCGGGTGTAGATGATACAGATTATGGTAACATGAT
>CANRNK010000155.1 GCA_947631985.1 uncultured Lachnospiraceae bacterium
TGTTAGACCAGTTGGTGAACGATTACCTAAGGAAACACAAACCAGAGAATCCGAACTCTACGATGGAGATGTGGAAGCTGAGAGAACAGGCCAAGATGCAAGCAGAGGAAGTAGTGCTACAACAGATCGTAATGAAATTTCACTAGAAACAGATGAAGAACTTGATAGAGAACTAAATGAGATCGATTCATTTGGAAATAGAAAGGAAGCCAATTACCAACAGGCTTCCTTTTTTGATGCAGAATTTGCCGTAAATAATAGTAAAGAAGTGCATACAAAGATTACAAAAACCACAGTAGCTGGACAAAAATATACTTATATTGAGCCAAAGAAAGAGTTAGTTGTACCAAATGAATTTGTGTTACAAACACTGCTTCGAGGTACTGGTTTTGTAAATGGCATGAGCCGTGTATGCAAGATATATGAAACTGAAATTGATGCGGGTACCAGAGCTAGACGTATTAAACAGGAGTATGGTCAAGGAGGAGCAGGCTGGCCGCTTGAAGGTTATGGATTACACGGCTATGATTCCTTCCATGCACAGGGGATTCGTTTCCAGTGGAGAGATGAGGAAGGTGAAAAAGAGGGCTATATTTCCTGGAAATCGGTAGAAAAAGAAATTGGTGTTCTAATTATGACCGGAGAGTACCAGCCAGAGCGACAATCATTAGATGAAATTGCTATGGATGGTGACAGGGAAGATTTTATTGATACTGATTACAGCGCAATTGACGTTACTGATGAACAGGAAGTAACTGAGGATGTGGACTCATTTGCGATTCCTGATGAACCAGAAAGCTATGAAAGTCATAGGCAGATAACAGAACAGAAACCAGAGACCGAAACTTATGAAATGACACCAGAGGAACTTGCTGAAGAAGACCGTATGGTCACAATGGCTGAATATGGATCAGAGATTGAAGCAGAAAACCGTGAATATGAAAAACAGTATGAGGAGAGCCAAAGTGCAGATAAGTTAGAAGTCGTTCCCACTGATTATTCAAAGATAATTGCAGAAATGGATGAAGATATGCGAGAGGCAATGGAAATTCTTGTGACAGAATGCAGCTTTTATATGCCTTTCAAACCATTTTTACAGGATATTGTAAATTCAGAGTACTTATTCATGCCAAATAAATTAGAACTTTTGTCAGATATGGTCTTAGGAAATAAAGAAGAGCGAAAAGGCTATAGCAACAATAAATATGGTTTGATTGAATATACCTTGAAGCCTTATGATATCGACATTAATTATAAGAACCGGTTTGGTGAACGAGAATCGGTCACTACAGGTTATCGGGAATTGTATGAAGTGCTGTCCTATATGTCAAAACAGCAATTCTTTTGTGGCGCAGATCATAGACAACGCTATGAGGCGATGATGGAAACTGAAGATCGAACCACTTTACAGCCTATTTACCAGAACTTCCTTGATAAATGTGACAGCATAAAACAAAATCGTGAAGAACAAGCACAAAGAAGAGCTGCAACAGGCAATACAACTGTTAGAACGGATGGCGTAACAAATGTAGTAGGTAATGATGTAAAGAATCCCGAGAAACACAACTTCCATTACAATCTGTGGGAACTTCCAAAGGGTGGAGCAAAGACAAGATACCAGTGGAATATAGAAGCAATTGGAGTATTAAAGCAGGTAGAAACAGAACACAGACTAGCAAATAGAGATGAACAGAAAATCTTATCAAAATATGTCGGCTGGGGTGGTATTTCTCAGGTTTTCGATGAAAATAATGAGAACTGGAAAAAGGAATATGTAGAACTAAAAAGTCTTTTAACAGAAGATGAATATACTGCAGCTAGAGCAACTGTGAATAATGCATTTTACACTTCACCAGAAATTGCAAGCTGTATGCATCAGGCACTAATCCAATTTGGTTTCCGTAATGGAAATGTGTTAGAGCCAAGTATGGGAGTCGGTAACTTCTTTGGAAGCATTCCAACACCCTTGCAAAATTGCAAGCTATATGGTGTGGAGTTGGATAGTATTTCTGGCAGAATTGCAGGACAGTTGTATCAGAAAGCTACTATTAACATTACCGGTTTTGAAAAGACCACCTTCCCAGATAACTTCTTCGATGTAGCCATTGGGAATGTACCATTTGGAGATTACAAGGTATTTGATCCAAAATACAATAAGCTGAATTTACGAATCCATGATTACTTTATTGCAAAGGCGATGGACCAGGTTAGACCAGGAGGCATTGTTGCAGTTATTACAACGAAAGGAACACTTGATAAAAGTAATCCGACCTTTCGTAAATATTTGGCAGAGAGAGCAGAACTGGTTGGTGCAGTCAGACTTCCAAATACGGCATTTAAAGAAAATGCTGGGACAGAAGTAACCAGTGATATTTTGTTTTTGCAAAAGAGAGAACGTAAGATTGATATTGAACCTGACTGGGTGCATTTAGGCTACACGGAAAATGGAATTGCGGTGAATTCTTATTTTGCAGAGAATCCAGATATGATGTTAGGACACATGGAATATGACAATAGAATTTATGGACAGGACAGCAGATATACGGTCTGTGTAAATGATGCTGAAAACTTCAATATGTATGAGGCTTTAAATAATGCTATCCGCTCTATATCCGCACAAATGACAGATTTTGAGCATTTAGAAGAGTCAGAGGAAGTAAGTGAGGATGTGATACCAGCTGATCCCGATGTGAGAAACTTCTCCTATACGTTCTATGAAGGAAATCTTTATTATAGAGAGAATTCACAGATGTATCGAAAAGAATTGAATGCCACAGTAGAAGATAGAATCCATGTACTAGATGAAATTCGAAGAAATACCAGACAGCTGATTAATATTCAGACAAACGGTTGCAATGAGGAAGAATTAGCAGAGGGGCAGAAAACATTGAATGCAACTTACGATTCCTTTATAGAAAAATATGGATATATTACTGCACAGGCAAACAGCAGAGCTTTTCGAGATGATTCCGATTACCCACTTTTATGTTCTTTGGAAGAGGTGAATGAGGATGGAGTTGTGAAAAAAGCAGATATGTTTTTTAAGCAGACCATCAAAGCCAAAATGCAGATTGAGAGAGTAGAGACAGCAGTGGAAGCTCTTAACGTGTCAATTAATGAATATGGTGCTGTTAATATTCCCTATATGTTGAGCATCTATCAGCCTGATTTGTCGAAGCTGATGGAAGAATTAGCAGAAAAGGGAAATGAACCTGTTTCAGATATTTCACTGTCTGAGGATGTAAAAGCAGAATTAGAGCGTACGGTTATGTTGGAAGAATTACAGGGACTTATATATCTAAATCCAAACCGCTATAACGAAAATAATCCAAATACAGGATGGGAGACTGCGGATGATTATCTGTCTGGAAACGTAAGAGAAAAGCTACGTGTAGCAAAAGCAATGCTAGGAGATAATCCAGAAGTATTTGCACTAAATGTACAGGCATTAGAACAGGTGCAGCCACAGGAAATCGAAGCCAGTGATATTGATGTGAGAATTGGAAGCACATGGGTGGAACCAGAAGACTATGAGCAGTTTATTTATGAACTTCTTAATACACCGAGGAGAGAACGGGCAGTCCGAAGCCAGTGGTATAATTCGGGAATTCAGGTTCATTTGAATAAGTTGAATATGGAATGGTTTATTGAAAATAAATCAAGAGACAAACATTCTGTTGCAGCGACGAAAACGTATGGTACGAGCAGAGAGGATGCCTATTCTATTTTTGAGGACACACTGAATCTAAAGACAGTTACCATTCGTGACAGGATAGATGATGGAGACGGGAAATACCATTATGTAGTGAATAAAAATGAAACGATGCTTGCAAGAGAAAAGCAGAACCAGATAAAAGAAGCTTTTAAGGAATGGCTGTTTCGAGATCCAGAAAGACGAGCAAAGTATGTAGAGTATTATAATGAAACATTCAATAACATCCGTTTACGTGAGTATGATGGCTCACAGTTACAGTTTCCAGGGATGAATCCGGAGATTGAATTACAGCCACATCAGAAGAACGCAGTAGCAAGAATCTTGATGGGTGGAAATACGTTACTTGCTCATTGTGTTGGGGCAGGTAAGAGTTTTGAAATGATGGCTGCCTGTATGGAGCAGAAAAGACTTGGACTTGCCAATAAGACCGTTATGGTGGTACCAAAACCATTGATCGGACAGACGGCAAGTGAATTCCTTCGCCTTTATCCGTCAGCAAATATCTTAGTGGCAACAGAACGTGATTTTGAAAAGAGCAGGAGAAAGCAGTTTGTTTCAAGAATTGCAACGGGTGATTATGACAGTATTATAATGTCGCACTCTCAGTTTGAAAAGGTTCCAATTTCGGCAGAACGAAAGGAGCGGATGCTTAATCAGCAGATTGAAGAAATTGCTTATTCGATTGATGAAATGAAGTCACAAAATGGAGAACGCTGGACGGTAAAGCAGATGGAAGCACAGAAGAAAAAACTAGAAGAGCAGCTAAAGTCATTAACAGATGAAAGCCGTAAGGATGATTTAATTACCTTTGAGGAGTTAGGTGTGGATTCGATTATGGTAGATGAAGCACATAATTTTAAGAACCTTTCGATATTCTCTAAGATGAATAATGTATCTGGTATTAGTAGTTCAGGTGCTAAGAAGTCTACAGATATGCAGTTGAAATGTCAGTATCTGAGTGAGATTAATGAGGGTAGAGGTATTGTATTTGCTACAGGAACCCCGATTTCGAACTCGATGTGCGAACTGTATGTGATGCAGCTATACCTGCAAAAAGAGGCATTGGAGCAGATGGGAATCTATCATTTTGATTCCTGGGCAGCAAACTTTGGAGAGGTAACAACAGCTCTTGAACTTACGGTTGAAGGAAGTGGATTCCGATTCAAGAGTAGATTTAATAAGTTTACGAATCTGCCAGAATTAATAAATATCTTTCGAGAGGTAGCAGATGTACAGACCAAAGATATGTTGAATCTGAACGTTCCAACACTTCGAGATAATAAGTACACGATTGTGGAAAGTGAAGCAGACTGGTATGTAAAACAGGTCATGGAGGATTTTGTAGTAAGAGCAGAGAGAATCCGTAATGGTGGAGTTGATCCATCGGAGGATAATTTCCTAAAGATTACACATGAGGCAAGACTGCTTGGTACCGATGCAAGGTTATTAGATGCAGATGCACCAAACAATGTGGATGGAAAACTAAATAAAGTCGTAGAAAATGTATGCTACGAATATTCCAAAGCTGTCACCGAGAATAAAATCGGTTGCCAGCTTATTTTTTCGGATATCGGTA